>JAKAMT010000054.1 GCA_021812705.1 Bacteroidota bacterium
GTCGCGAATTCAATTTTTTCATTGTCCCAGTTGATTAATATCCAGTGCCCGTCAATTTTAATCTCATCAAAACGGCGGGAGGCTGAAATCTGAGACCAGTCTGTTTCCGATAAAAATTTTCTCTGTTGATCAACGGAAATTCCCATTCCAACTTGAAGCCAGTTCGTTTGAAAAGATTCCGGAAAAATTTTGAATTTGCAGGTAGAACGGATTCCCCCAGCATAAAGAAAAAGTTTTTCAGAAGAAAAATTTAGAAGAGGCGCCGGAATAAAATTTTCAATTTGTTGGAGATAATTTTTGGAAAAATTTCCGATGCCCCCCAGGAACCAGCTCATTTACGCTCCGGAGAGTTTGTTGAAATTGAATGCCGGGAATCTGATTTATCAGATCCCGGCGCAAAAATATCAGGCTTTTTCTTCCCAGATGCCGGCAAGAGTTACGATCATTTTAACCGCGGCTTCCATATCCTGAACTGCTACATACTCAAGAAATCCGTGGAAATTATGACCGCCCGCAAAAAGATTGGGCGTAGGAAGACCCATCAAACTCAAACGCGACCCGTCGGTTCCGCCCCTGATTGCGGATTGAATCGGTTTAATCTTGAGACGGTTTAATGCCTCTAGTGCGTTAGCTTCTACCATCGGATTCTGATCAAGAACATATTTCATGTTTCTGTACTGTTCAATAATTTCGAATTCCATGCTCGAGCCGGGGAATTGAGCAACTGCCTTCTCCGCCAAATCTTTGAGTAGCTTTTCATACTCCTTCAGTTTCGCCGCATCAAAATCTCTGATGATGAATTTTACTACTGTTTGGGTTTCATTTCCTGTAACCTGAGTCGGGTGAACGTATCCTTCCCTCTTCTCTGTGGTCTCCGGTGAAAGATTAGTTTTAGGAAGCAATTCAATAAAGCGGCTGGCGATTTTTATTGAGTTGATCATCTTGTCTTTTGCATAGCCGGGATGCACATTTTTGCCGTTGAATTTTACCACCACCGCATCTGCGCTGAATGTTTCGGTTTCAACTTCGCCTCTTGTTGAGCCGTCTATTGTATATGCATATTTTGCGCCGAATTTATTTAAATCGAATTTTTCCGTTCCCCTTCCCACTTCCTCATCCGGTGTAAAACAGACTCGAATAGTGCCGTGTTTAATCTCCGGATGATTGATGAGATAATTCATCGCATCCATTATTTCCGCTATGCCGGCTTTATCATCCGCACCAAGCAAGGTGGTTCCGTCTGTAGTAATAATATCCATCCCAATCATATCTTTCAGTTCCGGATTACCAGCGGCATCTATCACTTTAGTTTTATCATTTGGGAGCACTATATCCCCTCCCTGATAATTTTTATGTATCACGGGATTAACATTAGCGCCGGTAACCGCCGGAGAAGTATCAACGTGAGAAATAAATCCGATTACCGGAACATTTTTAGAGGAGTTGGATGGAAGCGTTGCCATTACATATCCGTGTGCATCGAGTTCCGCGTCCTTCATTCCTATAGCTTTCAGTTCTTCAACCAGTGCTCTGCTTAATTCAAGCTGCTTCGGGTCGCTCGGAAATGCGGTTGAATCCTCGTTCGATTGTGTGTCATATTTGACATATTTTAACAGCCGGTCAACACATGTGAATTTGTAATTTGGGTCGAACATTTTTGCCTCTATCCTATTTTGATTATAATTTTGATAGCAAGTTAATAGAAATTGAACTTGAGTTTCAACGGATAAATTATATTGAGACTTATTTTGAAAAAAATTGCTCAAGAATGTAAACAGGATGATTTTATAAGTGTAAATCCATTTAGCCGAACTAATAATCAAAGGAAATAAATGAATACTGTTGAATTAATCAGAAAAAAGAGAGAGAGAAAAAATCTTGATGAAAATGAAATTAATTTTTTAATTGAAAATTATACGAAGAATAAAATTCCCGATTATCAGTTCTCTGCTTTTTTGATGGCCGGATATTTAAATGGTTTCAGCGCCAAAGAAACTTCTTTCCTCACAAAAGCAATGCTATACAGCGGAAAAGTTATTAACCTCAATTCCATTCCGGGTAAAAAGATCGACAAGCATTCAACTGGCGGAGTTGGAGATAAAACCTCTTTGATACTTGCGCCAATAGCGGCCGCGGCGGGAATTAAGGTGCCCATGATAAGCGGACGCGGACTAGGACACACCGGCGGCACATTGGACAAACTGGAAGCAATACCCGGATTTAACACAGGGCTGGAATTAAATGAATACAAATCGGTTCTGAAAAAATGCGGAGCCGTATTGATCGGACAGACCAAGGAAATTGCGCCGGCAGATAAATTGATCTACTCTTTAAGAGATGTAACCGCGACAGTCGAGTCGATTCCGCTAATTACCGCCAGCATAATGAGCAAAAAACTTGCGGAAGGAATAGACGGACTTGTGCTGGATGTAAAAACCGGCTCGGGCGCTTTTATGAAGAGTTATGAAGACTCGGTCGCACTGGCAAAATCATTGGCTCTTACCGCAAAGTCATTCAATAAAAAAGTAATTGCATTTATAACGGATATGAACCAGCCGCTCGGACATTATATCGGCAACTGGCTTGAAGTTTATGAATCGATCAAAATTCTTAACGGTGAAGAACCGGGCGACCTCGGAGAACTTTCATTCAATCTCTCGGGTGCTATGATTTATCTCGGCGGGAAAGCTTCTTCCGTCAAGGAAGGAATTGAGATTTCCAGAGAATTGGCTGCAAACGGAAAAGCGTTTCAAAAATTTTTGGAGATTGTAAAACTTCAGGGAGGAAATACCGACCTGATTAAGTCTCCTCATAAATATCCGGAATCAAAGTATAACGAAAAAGTATACGCAGAAAAATCCGGCTTTCTGAATTCTATAGACAACTATGAAGTTGGAATGGCTTCTTTGGATCTGGGAGCGGGCAGACTAACAATGGCAGATAAAATTGATCCGAAGGCGGGAATTATATTTTATCCCAAGATCGGCGCTAAAATTAAGAAAGGTGATCTTGTGGCAGAATTGTTCACAGACAAAAAAGAGAAGATAGCCCCGGTTAAAAAGAAAATAACGGGCGCGCTAAAAATTTCGGGCAAATCGCCTCAGCCGCTTAAGTTGATCAAAACCTCGTTTTCATATTGATCTTAAGGGGGATTTCTTCCAGAGGAAGGAATCTCCCGGTTTTAAAGTCTCTTCTTATTACATCCGCAATAAATCTGTTTTATCACAGTAGCAACTAAACTTTTTCACGAATATTCCGATAATATTTGTTACATCAATCTGGAAGGTTTAAGTGAAAACTTTCATCGAAAATTTTCTGCCAAAACATACTCTTCTCAAATATGTGAACATTCTCTTCAAATTAAAAAAGTGGCAGCTTGTTGCGGGAATAGTTCTGGCAGCCGAATTTTTCACTTTTATAATGAACAGCCTGCAAAGTTTTATCTGGTGGAATTTTTGGTCGCTTGATTTGATATTGATCGGAACTATTGATGCTCTTTTCATTGCGGGGATTCTTGCACCTTTGGTAATTGCTCTTGTAACCCAAACCGCCAGATACGCCGAATTCAGAAGAATAACAGAGGAAAAGACAAAAGAGCAGGCTGAAATAAGCGAAGAAGAAAAAAAATTCAAACACTATATCGAAAACTCGATAGACACCGTTACGGTGGTGGATGCAAACGGATATATTATTTATGAAAGCCCTTCGGTAAAAAGAATTTTTGGATATGACCCTCAAGACCTGGTTGGAAGAAGCGCTTTTGAATTTATTCACCCTGATGACCTTAAATTTGCGCTTGACATCTTTTCCAAGGCCGTAAATAAACCTTTTTCTACGAATGAACTTGAAGTGCGTTTTTTAAAAAAGAACGGAGAGTGGGCTTACATTCATATCTCCGGTAAAAATATGATTACAGATCCGGTCATAAAAGGAATAATTTTAAACGTCAGCGACACAACAGAAAGAAGAGCGATAGAAGACCAGCTCAAGAAAAGCATAGCCGAAAAAGATACACTCATGAAGGAAATTCACCACCGGGTAAAAAATAATTTTATGACCGTATCAAGTCTTTTAAGCATTCAGGCGGAAATGTTGAATGATACCAAAGTGAACGGGGTATTTCTTGAATGCCAGAACAGAATTAATTCCATGGCCCTTATCCATGAAAAATTATACCAGTCAGATAATTTTTCAGAGATAGAAATTCACAGTTATGTGCAGAGACTCATAAGTTTTATTCAGTCGAGCTACATAGGTAACGGGACTCTTATAAACATCAATCTGCATATAGACAACTCCATAAAACTGGAAACCGGAAGAGCCATTTCGGTAGGCTTAATATTAAATGAACTCCTTTCCAATATTTACAAGTACGCCTTCCCGAAATCATGTGATGCCGAAGTTCATATCAGCATTTTCAAAAAAAATAATTTTTATAATCTTACCGTTAAAGATAATGGCGCAGGTTTTCCGGAAGGATTCGATATCTCAACCTCCAGATCGCTGGGACTTAAATTGGTTCAAATGATGACTCTGCAGATGCATGGTTCATTAGAAATGTCGGGAAAAAACGGAGCTGAATTTAAAATCGAATTTCCTGTTTAGGTAATTCCGTTATTTGTATTTCGAAAAGCCGTTTCCTCGCTTAAGCCCCGGTAATTATTTCCCCCGTCCACTTGAAGTCTTTCATTTTATAATTGATATTTGCAACCGGGTTAATATTTTATGATAAAACTGAAAGGCAAGAGATGCCCGTTCCGGTCAAAATAAAACTTAGGCAGCAGGAATCTTTAGATATTACTTGGGATGACGGCAAAATAATAAAGTACCCTTTAAAATTTTTAAGAGATGAAACTCCCGATGCCGGAAACAAGGGAGAAACTATTTTGTGGAAGCATTATGCGCCGCCCCCCAAAAAAGATCTTAGCAAAGATGCTTATGAAGTTGATGCGATTGAAATGGTGGGAAACTATGCGATCAGAATAAAATGGAAAGACGGTTACGATTACGGAATTTATTCCTGGGATCTGCTTCTTCAGTTCCGGGAATATTTGGAAGTGAGAGAGAATTTACATCAGGATTTCGACCATCACCACTAAAAAAAACCCCTTATAAAAGGGGTTTTTTATTAAAAGATAAAATTATTTAAAGCAGCTTTTTAATATGACTTTCGTAAGTCTCGCTTGGAGTTAATCCTTCATAAGAGGCAACTATTTTTCCTTTCTTATCAATCACGAACGAAGTCGGTATTGCTCGAATTCCGCCATACTGCTGATAAACATTCATATTTCCGTAAACAACCGGATAATTAATTGCTTTTTCTTTTATGAAAGGAACAACATCTGCTTTTGTATCCGTATCAACCGAAACTCCGACGATTTCAAATCCTTTTGATCCGTATTTTTTCTTCAGTTCAACCAAGTCTGGAATTCCCTTGCGGCACGGAGGGCACCAGGTTGCCCAGAAATCGACTATTACAACTTTTCCTTTCAGGCTGCTGAGTTTTAATGTTTTTCCGTCGGTTGTAGGCAATGTAAAATCAGGCGCCAGCGCGCTGGACTTTTGTGATGCGGGAACATAATTCGGCGGATAAGGACCGTTCTCTTCGGCTCTTCCGAAGAGATAGTCAAAATTATTAAATACAAACAGGAGTAATATTACTCCAATAAAAAAACCTGAATAGATCCAGCTTCTATGTTTTTTTGAAATCGGGCTGATTTTATTTTTTTCGTTTACACTTTTGTCTGCCATCTTTTCCTCGTTTATTTTCTGCGTGAAATTAAGAATTAATATAATTCGATAAAACTAATTTGTTTTCTCTTCTTTTTTCTTTTTGGCCGGAAGAAGCCAGATCAATCCTATCCCTGCGCCGTAAAATGTTGATATGTACGGATTGCTGCTGATTGGACACGAGCCAGTTCTGCACCCAATGAAATAATAATAAGCAAACCCAAGAAGAGCGCCTATAACAACCGGCAGAATTTTTTTGATAATTTTCATTTTTCACAAAATTTATTTTTACTCTTTATATGATGTCGGATCCCAGGAAAAGATGCTCATTTTTATTATTTTTTTCCGCTTCCCCATTCCAATACTTCCACTTTTACTTCGGTAATACCTGCGTTCACCATGTCAAGTTCCATGGCACAGCCTAACGAAAGATCGATGATACGGTCGGGACGAAACGGCATTCTGTCATTAATCTTAATTGTAACTTTTTTATTATTGGATAAATTGGTAACCCTAACCACAGTTCCCATCTGATAAAACGGATGAGCTGCACTTAGCCCGTACATATCGTAAACTTCCCCGCTGTATGTAATGAGGCCGTTATATTTATCTGCATAATAGGAAGCGGTGCCCGTTACGGTCTCAAGAACTTCATAATTGTCAAAAGACGAAGCATCATCAAAGCGGGATGAGTCTTTTTTTTCGAATCTTGAACGCTCGGATGTAAATCTGGGAGACGATGCGCAGCCATAAAAAAAAAGAGAAAGGAGAAAAAATTGAACCAGCGGGATATTTTGAATTCTCATTTTCATAAGATCTTTATATTTAAAATAACAAAGGGGGCGTCTAAACGCTCCCTTTGCTTGGTCCGTACAAAGGAATTACCAGCCGTGGAACTCACCTGTACGAAATATTCCCAACTAAATATAACATTTCCAGACAAAGATGCGATGCTTTTCGTCACTTCTGAATTTATTAATGTCCCGGACTGAAACCTAATTAAGATTAAAAAGGCCGGTATCCAAATTTTCTTATATAAGCCGCCTGCACGGGCACATCGATCTGTGTGGAGTTCAAAGTCCCGAATATTCCGAGTCCGCCGTTTACGTTTGTAAATTCCGGCTGAGTAACTCGCACGGAAAATTCATCCAGAAACGTTTTTTGTGCTGCATAGTAGACAGCTAAATTTTTATCCGTTATAAGAAGACGGAACACGGCTTTATGAATAATATAATTCTGCTTGTTAAGATCTCCCGCAGAAATTTCCTCCAATGCCCTCCGTATGGTAAGTGTATCAAAATTGACGCTTGTAATATTAGTCTGTATTGATGGATAAAGAGGAAATTCTCCGCTCTCGCCCGATAAATAATAAAGCGGAACTTTTTTCTGAAGCTCAACGGTTGAACCGTTTTCAACTTTACCATATTTGATTATCAGTTCCGGCACATAATATATTTTTTCATCTTTCGTGCTGGGAGTTGCGGGGGTCCATGTGAATACCAGATATTTTCCGAAATTGGAAGAAGGTATTGAATAAGATTTATCTTCAATCGCATATTTGGAGATATAAAAAGTCATCGATTTAGCCGACAAGATTTTTCCGTTCGGTAAAACCGCCTGAATGTCCACCGGGCTTTCCACTCCCGGTTTGAAATTTTTAATGTAATAATAACTCATAGGTGCTGCATATCTGGAATCAGCCGGTCTTGCCATAGTCGTGTCCCTGAAATAAAAAACCTGCCCGGTGCTCTGATAAGTCAATTTTATATTTGCCCCCTTTATGAACGGATCCTGAGTGTTTGAGAGAGGATCAAATCCGTTTACATCGTAGGACTTTGTTATTGTTGCAACCTGAAGAGAAGTATCCCCTTTTATAACGCAGTTAAGCGCATAAATTTCCTTAAAATCCGTTTTGGGATTCACCTGGTCGTCGCAGGAGATTAATGCGGTTACACCCGCGGCTGCCAAGAGCAGATACATTATTTTTTTCATAGTTCCACCTTAAAATTAACAGACGGCAGAAACGGAAGCATATTCACTCTTTCACCCGTATCTCTTCTGAAGTAGAATAAATTATTTCTGTTGTAAACATTCAGCACGCTCAAATCTATATACATCTTGAGCCGTTCTATCTGAATT
Source organism: Bacteroidota bacterium (assembly GCA_021812705.1). Taxonomy (GTDB): domain Bacteria; phylum Bacteroidota; class Ignavibacteria; order Ignavibacteriales; family Melioribacteraceae; genus Fen-1258. The sequence continues at coordinate 7,870 of JAKAMT010000054.1, forward strand.
TTTTTAGAAAGACTCAAATCCAACCGGTGATAGTCGGGCAGTTTTCCCGTATTCATTTCTCCAAGCAAGACGAACGGATTGTATGAATCGAGTAAAAACTGGTTATCTGCCAGTTGGTCTATTGTCAGCCTGTCGTAATAACCGGCAATCTGAGTAAACGGAAGTCCTGAGGTATAGCTCCAGACTGCGCTCGCAGCCCAACCGCTTCCAAGATCAGCTTCCAGCGAAAGGTTAATATTGTTTCTCGAATCATAGCGCGGCGAATAAACTTTTCCGCGCACATCTTTGAATGCCCTCATCCAGGCATAAGACCCTGTAAATTTGAACGGATCCAGCTGATACTTGGTTTCAAATTCTATTCCGTAAGATCTGCCGGAGCCTGAAATCAGATCGGGATCGGACTCGAAAAACTTCTGGTCGTTAACTATCGCCAGATTGTGCATAATTTTATAATAGCTTTCTATATTGATCGAAAGATTCGGGGCGGGAAGAATCTCCAATCCGCCGATATAATGTATTGCGCTTGAAGGCTGAAGATAGAGGGGTGTAATTATCCATGGTTCAAAAATTGAAACAACTTCATTTTCATCGGAGACTGTAACCAAATCCTGCATAAAGATTCCCCACGATCCCTTCAGAGCTATTTCCGGTATTGGTCTCAGTGTAAAACTTGTCCGCGGTTCAAGGAAAACCGACGAGCCGCCTCCGGCAAATCGTGTAGCGTGAGCTCGCCCTCCTATATCCGCCCCAAAGATTGAGCTTCTTAAAATTTTATATTTCAGATAAGCGCTTACATTCACTCCCTTTGTATTCGTAGAAGTTGACTGCCCTCTGAAGTTCTCAAGTGTAAGATTTGTATGAGCTTCTGTAATTTTAAATCCGCCGGCCAATTCATCCTTTGAGTCGTAGACATAGCTGAAATCGATTCTCATTGTCATATCTGTCAATTCATTTTTCAGTCCTTTAGCGCCGCTTAGATTCGGTATTCTTTCCCCGGTGAAAGTGCTGAAAGAAAGATCAACCTGATAAAACAATGGCGAATCCGACACCTGGAAATAATTAAAATCGAAGGTACTGTTGTCCCACCTGAAATCTTCCCGTTTAAGATTATCATTAACAATTTTATCGCCGCTTTTGAACATGCTTACGGAAAATTTCGCATCCTGCATAAATTCCGGATCGGAGTAATTTACTTTTGCGAACAGGTCGTAAAAATCAGCCGGTATGGAATTATTGTTTCGGAATTTTTTTAGGACGATATCGGAATAATTTTTCCGTCCGCTGATGATAAAAGAGCCAGACGGGATTGGTCCTTCCAATAAAAGTTTGGCAGTTAACAGACTCATTGCCGCTTTTCCGCCGAAAGAATTTTTATTCCCGTCCTTAGTTACAACTTTAAGTACAGAAGATAGCCTGTGCGTATACTCGGCGGGAAATCCTCCTTTGTAAAATTCCATCGAACTTATCATGTCCGGGTCTATCGCGCTGAAAATTCCCAAAGCATGATATGGATTGTAGATTGTTGTGTTATCCAAAAGAACCAGATTCTCATTGCTCGGGCTTCCCCGCACATAAAACCGCGCCGACACATCCCCTCCGGTTTGAACGCCGGGCATAGTCTGGAGCGATCTGAAAAGATCCAGCTCAACCCCTTTTGGCAGATTTTCAAGATCACGGATTGCAATTCTTTGAAGACTCAAATCGGTAGCGTTTTCTTTAGCAATCCTGTCGCTTTTAGATTCGATAGTCTTCATCTGAATGTTTATGGAAGGAAGAAGAGCACGCAGATTATTGACAATATATGGTTCAATATTTACAGTGAACTGTTTGGTTTTAAATCCTACATAAGAAATTGTGACAGTCAGCTTCTGATTGGGAAGCGAAGCCATTACAAAATAACCGCGCGAATCCGTTGTTGCGCCGCGGTTTAATTCTTTTATAACTACATTGGCATATGGAAGCGGCTCAGCAGTCAGCGAATCTGCCACAAAGCCCCTAAGCATCCCTCTTTCTTGCGCTTTAACTGGTGCCGGGATATTTAACAATACCAAAACTAAAAATGTAAATTTTAAGAGTTCTTTAAAGCTTCTCTTTACTGCTGTTGGAATTTCAGATGTAAAATAATTCAATCATTCCCTCCTATATTTTGCATTAAACTTAGCCGTTAGTGTACAAATATTCAAGGCAAAGAAAAGCAGAAAAAATTGAACTTTACTCTCTGCAGAGATAGGTTTCTAAAACTTATTTAGAAAAAATTAACTGTAATAGAGATATTCCTCTCCACTTAAATAATTACGGCCATAATTTTCTTTGCGAAAAGTTTTGAGTGCTCGTAAAGATTTAATATTTTCGCAGACAAAATTCAGGTACTTCCCCCCGCTTATTCTTAAATTTGATTTAGGAGTTCTAGAGATTGAATAAAATGACTAAATCCGCACAGCTTGCCACTCTAACTTTGGAAGACGGAACTGTTTTTGAGGGAACTATTTTCGGAGCCCCAAAATCCACATCCGGAGAAGTGGTCTTTAATACAGGCATGGTCGGCTATCCGGAAACATTGACCGATCCCTCGTACAGAGGACAAATTTTAGTGATGACTTATCCGCTGGTAGGAAACTACGGTGTTCCGCCCACATCATTCGGAGATAAATTATTAGTCTCATCAAATTCAAAAGGCGCTAATGAAGATTGTGAAACCGAATCTGAATGGGAAAGCGCTCTTCCAAAATTTTTTGAGTCAGATCGTATTCAGATTCAGGCGCTTATAGTCTCTGAAGAATCTGAATCGTTCAGCCACTGGAATTCAATAGAAAGTCTTGACGCATGGCTCAAACGGTTTGCGGTGCCGGGTCTGTTCGGAATTGACACCAGAAAACTAACAAAGATTCTGCGCGAACACGGAACAATGCTGGGGAAGATCGAGATCGGGAAGGAGAAGGTGAAATATTACAATCCTGACGTTGAAGACCTCATCTCCAAAGTAACGCCTGCTAAAGTTGAAAAATACGGGAGCGGCAAAAAAAGAGTTCTGCTGATCGATTGCGGATGCAAAAAAAGCATCATCACAAATTTGCTGCAGAGAAATGTATCCGTCCTGCGCGTGCCCTATGATTATGAAATTGAAAAAGAAGATTATGACGGCGTTCTTATTTCAAACGGGCCGGGTAATCCGGTTGTTTATAAACAGCTTGTTGCTTCCGCAAAAAAATTGATTCAGAAGCAGGTGCCGACCCTCGGAATCTGTATGGGACATCAGATACTCTCACTTGCGGCCGGAGCTAAAACTTATAAACTTAAATACGGGCACAGAAGTCAGAACCAGCCGGTAAAAGAAGTTGATTCAAACAAATGTTACGTTACCTCTCAGAACCACAGTTTTGCTGTCGACACAAAATCTCTGCCGCGCGGCTGGCAGCCCTGGTTCGAAAACCTTAACGACTATTCAAATGAGGGCGTGCGTCACGAAAAACTTCCGTTCCGAAGCGTCCAGTTCCATCCCGAAGCCATGCCGGGACCGGTTGATTCCGATTTTATATTCGATGAATTCCTTAAAGATCTAAAATAATTCTCTTTCAAAAATGTTTATTAATTAAAAACCATACAGAATGAAACATAAAATCAAAAAAGTTTTGATAATTGGAAGTTCCGCTCTTAAAATAGGCGAAGCAGGCGAGTTCGATTATTCCGGCTCGCAGGCAATCAAGGCGCTTAAAGAGGAAGGGCTCTATACAATTTTAATCAATCCCAACATCGCTACAATTCAAACTTCCGATTATTTGGCGGATAAAGTTTACCTACTCCCCATCAATACTAACTACGTTGAAAAAGTTATCGCGAAAGAAAAACCGGACGGGATAATTCTCGGCTTCGGCGGACAGACTGCATTAAATTGCGGACTCGCCCTGCACCGCGAGGGGATACTTCAAAAATACAATGTGCAAGTCTTGGGAACGCAGATCTCTGCAATTGAAAATACAGAAGACAGACAGCTGTTCTGCAATAAACTTTCAGAGATCGATGTAAAATTTCCGCTCAGCAAAGCAGTCTCAACGGTTGAAGACGCAGTTGAATATGCATCATTATTGGGTTATCCCGTAATCATCAGAATAGCTTATGCTTTAGGAGGATTGGGCTCGGGTATCTGCCGTAATAAAAACGAAGTTGTAAAACTTGCTACAAAAGCTCTCTCCTATTCTTCGCAGATTTTAGTGGAAGAATATTTGGAAGGCTGGAAAGAGATTGAATATGAAGTTGTCCGCGACAAGTATGATAACTGCATCACTGTATGCAATATGGAAAATTTTGATCCGATGGGAATTCATACCGGCGAGAGCATTGTTGTTGCGCCAAGCCAGACTTTGAGCAACAATGAATACCATATGCTTCGCGAAGTCGCCATAAGAACAATCCGCCATCTGGGAATTGTGGGCGAATGCAATATTCAGTACGCGCTGGATCCGGAATCTCAGGATTACAGAGTTATAGAAGTAAATGCACGTCTTTCCCGGAGTTCTGCTTTGGCATCCAAGGCAACCGGATATCCGCTTGCTTTCGTTGCCGCAAAACTAGCTCTTGGATACGGGCTTCATGAACTTCCAAACTCAATTACTAAAACAACAAAAGCTTTTTTTGAACCCGCGCTGGATTACATTGTAATTAAAGTGCCGAGATGGGATCTTAAAAAATTCCGTTTCGCAAAACGCCAGCTCGGCTCTTCAATGAAGTCGGTTGGCGAAGTGATGGCTATAGGAAGAAAATTTGAAGAGGTTGTTCAGAAAGCGCTGCGAATGCTTGATATAGGCGTAGAGGGACTGACGGCAAGCAGAATAAAAGTCGAATTTGATGAATTGGAAGAAGCGCTTAAGAATCCCACTGAAGAAAGAATCTTCGCTGTAGTGCAGGCATTGAAACAAGGCTATTCTGTGGACTGGGTTCATTCTCTTACTCATATCAACAAATGGTTCCTGAATAAAATCAAGAACATTGTTGATATAGAAAATGAGATTGCCTCTTCATCCAAAAGAATTTCGAAAGAATTATTATTGACAGCGAAGAAGCACGGTTTCTCTGACCGGCAGATTGCAAACGTAATAGGAAAAGATGCACATGACGTTTATCTTCTCAGAGAAAAATATAATATTCATCCATACATTCAGCATATTGACACTCTTGCCGCAGAATATCCGGCTAAAACAAATTACGTTTACATGACTTACAACTGCTCCTCGCACGATTTCGATTTCAATCTGAAAAAGAGTGTGATAATTCTCGGATCCGGACCCTACCGAATAGGAAGCTCTGTGGAATTTGACTGGTGCTGCGTTATAACAGGAAAAACGCTTAGAGAGATGGGTTACAAAACAGTAATGATAAACTGCAACCCGGAAACAGTAAGTACAGATTATGATCAGTTCGATACTTTGTTTTTTGAAGAGCTTACCACAGAAACAATCTGGGAGATTTACAACAATCTCAATCCGCGCGGAGTAATAGTCTCTATGGGCGGCCAGACTCCGAACAATCTGGCGTTAAAACTTCACAACATTGGCGTTAAAATTCTTGGCACATCCCCGGATTCAATTGACCGAGCCGAGAACAGAAGCAAGTTCTCTGCAATGCTTGACGATCTTGGAATTGAACAGCCCGAATGGAACAAACTTACCAAGATAAACGATGCGCTTCAGTTTGCCAATAAAGTCGGCTATCCGGTTTTAGTCCGCCCTTCGTATGTGCTAAGCGGCGCTGCAATGGCAATTGCCACGGACGATGAAGAGTTAACAAGATTTTTGCAGAAAGCGGTCGATGTTTCTCCGGAACATCCTGTTGTAATTTCTAAATTTTTAGTCAATGCAAAAGAACTGGAGTTCGATGCAGTTGCCCAGGACGGAAAGATTGTATGCTCCGCAATTTCAGAGCATGTTGAAAACGCAGGGGTTCATTCGGGAGACGCGACTTTGGTTCTGCCCGCGCAGCGAACCTATCTTGAAACGATGAGGCAGATACAGCATATCTCTTCAGACATTGCAATGTCTCTAAAAATCAACGGGCCTTTCAATATCCAGTTCATCGCAAAAGACAACAGAGTAAAAGTAATCGAGTGCAATCTGAGAGCATCAAGAAGCTTTCCTTTCGTTTCCAAAACTCTGAAGAAAAATTTCATTGAGACGGCCGCTAAAGTAATTGCCGGCAATAAAGTTGAACCGTGGGAATTTTCCACATTCAGTTACGATTATGTGGGAGTAAAAGCTCCCGAATTTTCATTCACGCGACTTGAGGGGGCAGATCCTACAACGGGCGTGGAGATGGCATCCACCGGCGAAGTGGCTTGCCTCGGAAAAGATTTCGATGAAGCGTTTCTAAAATCGCTTACTTCAGTCGGATACAAATTCCCAATTAGATCAATTCTTATCTCATCCGGAACAATTGAATCCAAATCGGAACTGCTTGAATCCACAAGACAGTTGGTTAAGAGAGGAATTAAATTCTACGCCACACCGGGTACCGCAAATTTTATGAAGGTCAACAAAATAGAGGTTGAAGAGGTTGAATGGCCGTCCAGCAGCAAAAAGCCGAATGCGCTTGATATACTCAAATCGCGCAAGATAGATCTCGTTATCAATATTCCCAAAAATTTCCAGCGCGATGAACTGACCAACGATTATTTAGTAAGACGAACGGCTGTTGATTACAAAATTCCTCTTATTACAAACAGACAATTGGCGATGCGCCTCGCTGAAGCCCTTTTGAATAAAGATCCGCTTAACCTTGAAGTGAAAAGCTGGGATGAGTATTGACGGATAAATTCTAAAGACACATTAAATTTGATTTTGAGATAATCGTTTCTTTTGTAAAAGATATTGATTATTTTTTTAATGGAATAATTAGAAACTGAACCGGGACTTTATTGACAGAAAGCAGCAAAAAGCCGAGACTGCTTATTGTTGAAGACGATAAGGAAAATCAAAAATTTCTCTATCTATTCCTCCGTAAAATTTACGATCTTGATTTTTGCGACTCCGACGAATCTTTTTATAATATTCTGAAAGAAAAAGAATTCGACATCATTCTTATGGATATTACTTTAATGGGTTCAAAGGACGGCCTCGAATTGACTCGCGAATTGAGAAGCAATCCCTCCTATTCCGACCTGCCGATTGTTGGATTATCTGCCCATGCATTTGAAAGAGATAAAAATGCGGCTTATGAGGCCGGCGTTGATATATTCATTACCAAACCTGTTCAAGGGCAGATTCTGTTAGACAGTCTCTCAAGTTCTTTGGAAAAAAGAACCGGGCAAAAATTTTTCTGACAACCATGTAACTATTTCCGATAGAATTTCGTCTAAAAAAACAAACATTAGCTGGAGTTTGTATGAATAAAAAACTACTTGTTTGCGCTGTAATTCTTTCCTTCTTGGTCAATCTAAATTTGTTTGCACAGACCGAAAGAGATTCAACCGACGAAAAAGATCATCCGAGAAAATGGTACCGCTGGGATAATTATGAATGGCTGGACTGGGAATTTCACGGCAGACCTTTTATTGAAGTGAATTACGGATTAGGAACAGCCAATCACGATAAACTTGTGAGCAAGTTTGCGGATGTTGGAGCGGCGGAATTGAAAATGGGATATTCTACGCAAGAATCGTTTATGGAAGACTACATCGTAGATTTTCACGACAACTATTCATTCGTTTCCAAAACAGCATCAGACCTGAAGTCAAATTCTGCTAAACTGGGTGACATGAAATCTGAAATGTGGAGATTCGGTTTTGCGAACAGAAAGGGGTATGGTTACAAATTCGGAGGTGTTTCAATTCTTCCTTACCACGGCCGCGGATTTGCCTGGTCTAAACTTGACATGAAAGATTATCCCGCCAATTTCTTTCTTCTAGTCAGTCCTAAGATGAGTCTGGATGATGCAACCAGCGACACGGATATATTAAATCGTTTTCATGATGCATTCAGATTCGGTACAGTTTCGGAGGGAGGAATTAAAATTGATTTCGCTTCTTCCGTTTCTCTGGACGTTGCCTATGAAGCGGCAGTTATCTTCCCCCGTTATCTATTTTGGAAACATGCAGGCAGTTTTATAATTGAAGAGGCGTCTATGGGGCTTCTGAATCACTTTATTGACAAAGTGGCGGATTCATCCCCGTATGCGGGCCCGATTGTAAATTTTCTTTTGAAGAACGGATTATCTTACGCATTTTTCTCTTTGAAAAAGGCAAATATGAATTGGCCCTTTGCAACTGAATCGCCTCTCACGTATGAAACAGTAAAATTCGGAATGACATTCACGTTTTAATATATAATCCCTCCCGGCGCGGAGGGATTTTTTATTTTAAACAAAAATCAGAATGCAAAAATGTGGGCTTGAAACGGTTTCAATTCAACGTACAGACCGGAATGGTATATTTCTTCTGCAGAACGAGTGTAGCTCTTATTGTTAAGAAGATCTTGCAGCACAAATTCTTCAGGAAAGCCTCTTACATCTAATTTTAATCTGCAGGTTGAAACGGAATCAGAATAATTTATCACAACAACTCTCCATTCATTGTTAAGATTCCATTTCCAGGCCAGCATGTTCTTGAATGTAAAATTGTTTTCCCACGAAATTTCCGGCTTAAGCAGTTCCCATCTCCCCTTTTTAAAAATATCCTGCGAAATAATTTTTAAAAGTGTTTTGTAGAACTCCGGCATTCCTGCAACAACCGTTTCCTCCGGTTCCCTGCCGAGCTGCACAGGAAGTTTTATTTTTTTCCCGTCAAACTGGCCGTCATTGTAAAATCTGAGCCCGGGAATTGTGCTGATAACTACGGCGGCTGCTTTTGATTTATCCTTTCCCATCAGAATTGCTCTTTCTTCATCGTGGTTCTCTATAAAGCGGAGCGATTTTTTCTGGTATTCGATCTCGGCGCTCAAATGCTCATTAATACTTTCTGGAGTGGAAAATTTTAATCTGTCCGTCAGTCTTTTGTCGTATGTATAATCGAATCCCAGCTGCTGCAGGTCCCATTCAAGATCCCAGTATGCTTCCGCGATAAAAATAAAATCAGCCCGCTCTTTTTTTACAGCATCTATTGCTGTCTTCCAAAATTCGTCGAAAGGTTTTTCAAAACCGTTATTTGAAAGCACGCCTCCCCATGTATTTTGAAAAACATTATTCAAAGCAAGCATTGCCATATCGCAGCGTACGCCGTCGCATATTTTCACCAGGCCGAGCAAAGTATTTGTCAGATATTCTCTGGCTTCCCTGCTGAAAAAATTCACCTGCACGGTATCCTGCCATGCGGGAAAGAATGGGTCGCGCCCGTGCGCAAAATATATCTCCTTATCTTCAAACGGCCGGTAGAAAGTATGGGGATCCTCTTCATAATATTTTTTGTCCACCGATAAAAATATTCCGGAATTGGTCAAAAGAAGTTCGTTCTGGGCGCTGAAATGGTTCGGAACAAAATCAAGAATCAGCCTTATTCCCTTTTTATTCAGAAGAGATTTCAACTCAAGAAGAGTTCTTTTATTGCCTATCAGCGGATCTACATTATATTCGGCAACTGCGAAAGGAGAGCCGATTACATCTTCCGGTGACCAGTCTTTCAACGCGTGCTTGTAATTTTTTACAAGGTCTTCCTCGAAACAGTATTTTTTAATAACCGATTTCGATGTTTTCCAGAGCCCCATAAGCCACAAATAATCGAACCGGTCCTCTGCAAATTTATTCCAGTAACCGGAAGGTATATCTGCAAGAGTGAATTCTTTTTTGTGGGGATCAAATCTTCTTAACCAGACCCGCGTATTGATCTCGTAGAGGGAAGGATTGTATCTCATGTTCAATCAAAATTGTTTTTTGATTTTGATTCCAGAAGAGTTTTTTTCTCTTCCGAAAGTTCTTTATTGCGCTTCATCATTTCCAGATGAAGCCTTTCATCCTTTGATTCCGCTATGAATTTATTATTCAGCTTTATCTGCTTGTCTATTTGCAGCAGCTGAAAATTTCTCACAGTATCCGTCGCATGCTCAAGCGAATCTTTCTCGATCTTGCCGTTATAGGAAAGATCGTCCCATTTTTTACTTATCGTTTCATCTGTGAGAGTAAGATCGAAAATAAATTCTCTGAGCTCTTCTTCCTCTATTTTATCCACCAGATCGGCGGGAGAAATCCGCTGCTCTTCAAATCCTTCGTATACAATTTCTGCAAGCTTTCTGAATTTTAAATTGGAGAAATCTTCAAGAGAAATATTTGACGATATTGCGGAGAGCACTTCCTGATTTCCGCTATATAGAAGACGGACTAATTCTTTTTCATACGGATTTTCGATTTCCGTCTTTGCCGTCAGCGGCAACTGTTCCGATGATTTTGGGGATGCCTGGCGTTGTTCCGGGCGCTCGCCCTGAAAGCTGTTTCTCGTTTTTATCTGCTCTAAAAAAGTATTCAATTCGGATTCAATCAATTTTTCTCTCAGATTAAATTTTTTGGCAATCGACTTCATCAGCAAATTTCTTTTTAATTCGTCGCTCACCAGTGCAAGGGTTTTAACCAATTCCCTTATGGCTTTTGTCATCTGCGCAGAGTCTTCGAACATGCC
>JAKAMT010000055.1 GCA_021812705.1 Bacteroidota bacterium
CTTGAGCTTTCATCTTTTCTCCGTGAAACGGGAAACGCGAGACGGAAGACATACAGCATTCGTTTTCCGTTTCACATTTCTCGTTTATCCTTTAAGTTTTTTAATGATTTCATCCGTCATCTGCTGTGTTGTTGCGGCACCTTTAGAGAAAACATCCGGTCCTCCGCGCAGTTTAAGCATGTCGTATGTCCTGACTTTTCCTTCTTCAATAACTTCAGCAATTGCGTTCCGTATTTTATCTGCGACCGGTTTTTCACCTATATGATCCAGCATCATGCATGCGCTCATAAACATGGCGATTGGATTAACGATTGAAGGATTTAATTTTTCATATTTCGGAGCAGATCCGTGTGTCGGTTCAAAAACGGCAACTTCCTCTCCAATATTCGCGCTGCATGCAAAACCCAGACCGCCGATCAGTCCGGCAAATCCGTCGCTGATAATATCGCCGAACATATTTTCCGCTACGATTACGCCGTAATCTTCCGGATTTTTTGTAAGCCACATCATCTGTGCATCGATGTTGGTATCCCACAAAGAAATTCCGGGATACTCTTTTGAGATCTCTTTTGCAATCTTGAACATCATTCCGGAAGTTTCTCTCAGCACATTCGGTTTTTCGCAGAGGGTTAAATTTGAGTAGCCGAATTTTTTTGCATATTCGAATGCCGCGCGAATAATTCTTTCACTCGCGTTTTTGGTGACAATGCGTGTGGATACCGCCATCTCTTCACTGGGTACGTCTTTAAAAAATTTCATTTTAGAATGAGTTTCGAGCGCATCCCTAACTTGCTTAGGCGGATTTGTCCATTCAACTCCTGCGTATAATCCTTCCGTGTTTTGTCTGAAGATCACAGTGTTAACCATCGGTTCTTCAAAACCTCCGTCTGCGCTTCTTCTAATAAAATTAAGCGGATTGCCTTTAAAAGAGATACATGGACGCACACAGATATCGAGATTGAATTTTTGTCTCAGGCTTACGATGGGAGAGAAATAAACGAATCCTTTCCCTTTTAAATCCGGATTAAGTTCTTTATCGGCGGCGTCTTTTGCCTTGCTTGTTATTGCGCCGAACAGGGCAATCTTATGTTCTGCTATTAAATCTACTGTCCTCTGCGGAAGCGCGTTCCCTTCATTGCACCAAAAATCCCATCCTATATCTCCGTGCACATAATTTGCTTTAAATCCGGCTGATTCCAAAAGTCTTATCGATTCGGGTAAAACAACTTTTCCAATTCCGTCTCCGGGAAGTGATACTATAGTTCTCATGTGGATCCTTTATAATTAAAAAAATCATATACAACTTAGAGAGATGAGAAGAATTTGGCAAGGATGTTAAAACTGAAGATCCGCTTGAATGCTGAGCCTGTTATCCAGATTCCCCTGAATTTCGGAATCGCCGCTCCCCATAACTCTTAATCCCGGCTTAATTAACTCCGAATATTTTGCGGAGAGAGTCAGTCCGAATTCAGTTTTATACTGAATTAAAACGTACCATCTCATTCCTTCCCCGTACAGAGGAGGATTGTACATTGTCCCCGGAAGGTCGTTCTCAAATTCGTATATGCGCGAGTCGTACGAATCCGTCCTAAATAAAATAACCCTCGCATTAACCCAAAAAAAATGCGAGCAGAAATATTTGCATTCCTGAAAAAGCAAAAATCCTTTTTCCGGAACCGGTGATGATACATAAGAAAAATTGAATCTGGATTTTAATCTGATTTTATTTGAAGGGGAGAAATCCAATTCAAGCCGGAGGTTTTCGATCCTTTTTTTTATGAATCCGAACTGATCGTTTAATATTGATTGATAATCCTTGTTTGAAAATGAATAGCGGAGCTTGAAATTTGTATTTCGGAATGGGGAGACAGTGTAATAAATCAAAAATTCAGTCCCGCCGGAAGAGAAAGGGATTTTTTCGTTTGAGTAGGGTGATCTGAACTGATCGTAGTAGAACGAAAAAATTCCGATACCGCTCCTTAATTTCAATCCCGTATAAAAACCGTTTTCATTCTGGGTGCCTCCTTTTTCGCCAAATCCGTTTGAGTGGAGTGCGATATATTCCTTGGGATAATTACGAAGAGAAAAAACTATTGAGAAATTTTTATCGGGTTTGAACTCAATATTGTTAATGGAGGCGGCTGAATTTACTGAGAACGAAGTTTCTCCGCTAAATGTAAAGTCGTTAAGCAGGAGCGAGTAACTTGCGGAAAGCGAGATGAATTTATTGCCGGAGGGATCGAGAATTGATCCCGGGCGGAAATTATTTTCATAAGTTGAATTTAAATATAGAACGCCCAAAGACGCAGTTTCCCCAAAATTACAGTCCGCAGAAATTCCGAAAACTTTCTCTTCTATTATATTTTTATGACTGTTTTCTGCAGCATTTCTGTGAAGCCCGTCGCTTCGGATTGAGGTCATTTCATTTGTCCCCCGGTCGATTGACCCGTCGGATTTTTTATCAGAAGCAAACGCGGAGAGATTTAACCCTGCGAAAGAAATATTTATTGCGGCTCCCCTGAAAAAAGTATTTTCATCGGAACTGAGATAGGGAACAATTCCTTTTCCGCCCCTGCTTAAAATGCTTACAGTCTCCGTTCCTTTATTAATCGAATACCGGCTCCATAAAGCCAGCCCCTCGCCGAATTCAAAAATATAGTCTCCGATTACGGCACTTTTGATTATCCCCAAGTCTTTTGCAAAAAGATGAAAAGTTGTGAAATCATTCAATGATTTTTCTCCGGCATCTTTCTCGGCCAGTACTCCCAGTCTGAATTTTTCTTCATACTTTAAGATCAGCCGGTTGTAAAGCTTGAGAGGAGAGCCGTCGAATTTTCCGGTTTCAAATCCTTTCTCTTTCTGAATATCGCTCATGGATCGCGTCCTTAAAGAAAAATTAATTCCGGTTGAGGCTTTATTCAACCGTTCGATAATTGAATTAGAAGATGTTTCTCCAAGCGAAAGGAAAGGGAAAATTTTTTCGACGAGATCCGGCGTTACATTCTCTGCCTGAAGCAGCTCTTCTTTGTTTCTGATTCCGCCCGACAAATTTCTTATCCGGATGATCGATGCGGCGGTCTGCCGGTCAAAATAGGGAATTTTCATCAGATCAATTATTGTTGCAGTGTTGAGATCAATTTTATTCTGAAGCAGATATTCAATTATATCTTGGTAGTCTGAAATCTCTTTATCGGCCGCCGCTTCTTCAATAAGTTCGTCTACCGGATCGGCAGTGCGTAATGTGTCGGTCTGCGCAAAAAAATCCGCAGCGGAAAGGAATAAAATTATTATAAATACAATTTTCATACACTTAAAAATTTATAAGCACGCCGAATTGATGAGTCACCCCTAAATAATTGTGCGAAGTGAGAGCATAATCAAATTGAAATGAGTTGTACAGAATGCCGAATCCGCCGCAGTATATATCCGGCTCATTCGATGCTCCAAATCTAAAGATCAAAAAATCGAAAGCCCCGTATTCGAATCCTAATTTCAATGAAGGATTAAAACCGATCTCTTTTTTTACGGCCGCGCTGAACGACGTGCGCTTAAGCAGATTTATGTTTCCCCCAATCCATAATGCCCCGGGACTCTGGTCAGATTCGTTCGCTATCGAGGCGCGCGTCATATTCTCAAATAGAAATCCGAGACTGAACTTGTTCGAAAGTTTTGCGGAAGCGCCGATATTGAATATAAAAATTCCTCTGCTGCCGTAGTTTTTTATAGCGATGTTCCGGTAAAGTGAAGTGATTCCTACCGAGAATGAATTGGTCATCTTTCCTGCATAACCAATTGCGAAGGAAGTTTCCCTGTAGAGTTCAAATCCGTACACACTGAAACCGGCTGCAAAATTTCCGATTGGTGTGGGCTCGCAGTATGAAGCAAAACCGGTAGATAATTCTGTGAGTCCGAATGGCGCCGGAGAATAAAATAATCCCGCACCCCTGGCCGATACCGATGCGAGTCCGGAAGGATTGTTGAAGAGCGCGAATACGTCGTTTGAATTTGCAATATCAGAGTGCGCTAGAGCAATTTGCCGTGCACCGGGACCGATCTGGGCGAAACATTCTGAGAATAGGGAGAGTAAAACGAGCAATACAAATAATGCCCCTTTCATACATGCTTAACTTATAATATTGTTTAATTTTTTCCAAATCTATATTTTGAAATTGAAATTTAACCGGAGTCCGGTAATGAAACGATTTATTCTCTCAATAATCCTGTTGGCCATGCCTGTATTGAATTTAGCTCAGGAATTGGATGCCACAGTAACAATCAACGCTGAACAGCTTCCTACTGCATCGAGGGACCGGCTGCAGAGTTTTGCAAATCAGCTGAGAGACTATCTTAACAATTCAAAATTCACGCGCAAACCGTGGGAAGGGGATCCGATTAAATGTTCATTCAATATTTTCTTCACTTCGTCGAGTGATGAAATCACATATCTCACTCAGTTAGTCGTAACAAGTCAAAGACCCATACAGGGTACAAAACTAAGTTCTCTGATGATGAGTATAATGGACAACACCTGGTCTTTCAAGTATGAAAAAAATCAGGCTATGTATTTCAATCAGTCAGATTTTGATCCGCTTACAAGTCTGCTCGATTATTATGCATATCTGATAATCGGTTTGGATGCGGATTCATTCAGCCCGCTGGACGGAACGGAATATTTTCAAAAAGCTCTGGATATTTGCGTAAAAGGTGCAAGCAGCCAGTTCTCCAAAGGATGGCAGTTTGAATCAACGCCTTTCAACCGCCGTGCGATAATTGACAATCTGCTCGATGCCAAATATCAGCAGTTCCGTCAGGATTATTTCGATTACCATTACAACGGGATCGATCTTTATTATTCAAATCAAAGGCAGACTGCAATAAATAATATTATAAAAATTGTTAAGGATTTGGAGAAGAAGAAAGATCAGCTTGACTCAAGAAGTGTTCTGCTTAAAGTTTTTTACGACGCCAAAGCGGGAGAGTTCAGCGAATATTTGAAAGGGTATCCCGACAAATCGATTTTTATGATACTGCGCAAACTTGATCCGTCTCATACAACAAAGTATGATGAAGCGATCAAAAATTAATGCAGCTTAATTCTTAAAAAAAATTAAATCGGAATCTGGTAGAGACGGTATTTTTTGTAGATCTCTCCGTTCATCACCTGCGCACCGCGGTTCATCATTTCGTTATCTTCAAGTATCCAGCTCGCTTCGCCAAGAAGAATTCCGTTATTCGCAGCGCGGTTAACAATCTCCCAATAAAACACAGCATCCAATCCGCGCTTCTGATACTCCGGAATTATACCGAGCGTTAGAACTCTCGACCATGTTATTTTTTTCTTCTGTGTGAAAAGTTTTAAGAAGTTGAATGGGAGAAGTCTTCCGTTCATCGATTTAAAAATCTGATTATAGTCAAGCATCACTAATGCGAATCCGACCAGCTTATTGTCAATTTCGCCGAAGAGAACCAATGAAGGTTCGACCAATGGCTTTAAATCTTTTGCCATTGCGTCAATCTCTTCTTCGGTGAATGGAACGAAACCCCAATTTGGAGCCCATGCTTTGTTGTAAACAAATTTTACTTTTTCAAGCTCCTTGTTGAATTCTTTCATATTCATCGAATAAACTTTTATGCCTGAACGTTTTTGAGCAATCTCCGCGACCCTTCTCAATTTTTCGGAGCTCACAACTTTTTGATTCTCGAGTTTGTAAGCATAAAGATCCTTCGCCTTTTTGAAACCGTAATTGTCGCACAGCTCTAGATAATATTTTGGATTGTAAGTCATCAGCAGGCGGGGTTCGTCATCAAAGCCTTCAATAAGCATTGCGTATTCATCGTTCGAAGATGGATTGGCCGGCCCGCGCATTGCGTCGCACCCGTTTTTCTGCAGCCATTCCTTTGCAGTGTCAAAAAGTTTATTTGCAACTTCCTGATCGTTGATGCACTCGAAAAATCCGAAGAAACCTACTTTATCGTTGTGATATTTGTTGTGAAGATCGTTCTTTATTGCCGCAATCCTGCCGACAAATTCGCCGTTTCTCTCGGCAAGAAACATCTCCATGGAAGCGTGTTTGTAGAAAGGATTTTTTTGTTTGTCCAATATTTTTTTCTTGTCGAATATGAGAGGCGGAACCCAGTAAGGATCATCTTTGTAGATATTCCATGCAAATTTTATGAATGTGTCTATCTCTTTTTTTGTATTGACTGTTTTAATTTTTATCTCTGCCATATCGGCTCCGCTTTTTAAATATAAAGAAACCGTCCTAAAGTCTTATTCGATCAAAGCATTCCTAAAATTTTCTTGGAATCCTTTTACTTCATCGGCACTTCAGAGACAGTCTCTTTGTTTAACTGCATATATTAAATTAAACCGAGTTCTTTACCGGTCTTTTTAAATGTGTCAATAATGAAATCCAGATGTTCATCCTCATGGGTAGACATATAGCTAGTTCTCATCATCTGTCTGCCCTGAGGAACGCCTGGTGAAATAAAGACGTTAACAAACACACCGGCGTCATACAGTTTGCGCCACATTGCGAAAGCGAGTTCGTCATTTCCTACAATTACCGGAACGATTGCCGTTCTTCCGTCTATAATTTTAAAGCCTGCTTCAGATAATTCTTTTCTGATCTTGTTTGCGTTGCTTATCAGTTTGTCTACCCGCCACGGTTCAGCTTCAAGGATGTCGAGTGCTGCCAAAGCCGCCGCCACGGCAGCGGGAGTCGGAGACGCGCTGAATATTAGAGCTGATGAATGATGTTTAAGATAATTAATCACTCTCTCTTCTCCTGCGACAAATCCTCCCAGCGAAGCAAAGGTTTTGCTGAAGGTTCCCATCGTCAGATCCACATCTTTTTCAAGATTGAATTCGCTGGCCGTTCCTCTTCCGCCTTTGCCTATCACTCCAACCGAATGGGCATCGTCTATAAGTGTGCGTGCGTTATATTTTTTTGCGAGTGCAACCAATTTCGGAAGATCAACGATTTCTCCTCCTGTGCTGAATACGCCGTCGCTCACAACCAACTTCGGAGAATCGATAGGCAGTTTGCTCAACACTCTGTCCAGATCATCCATGTCGTTATGTTTGTAGCGTTCCAGGTTGGCGGTTAATCCTTTCGCCATTATCTGACCGGCAACTATGCATGCATGATTATCCTTATCGGAAACAACGTATTCATTTTTTCCCTGGACCAAAGTAGGAATAATTCCCTGAGCTGACTGGTAGCCGGTGCTGAAAAGAAGCACTGCTTCCGTACCGAAAAATTTTGCAAGCCGGTTCTCGAGTTCGATGTGGAGATCCAAAGTTCCGGTGAGATAGCGGGATCCGGAGCAGCCGGTTCCGTATTTTTTAACAGCTTCGAGAGCTGCTTCTTTAACTTTAGGATGGGCTGTTAGACCCAGATAGTTGTTAGATCCAGCCATTACAACTTTTCTCCCCTCAATCTGAACTACAGGACCTTCGTTTTCTTCGATCGGACGGAAGTAGGGATACAAACCCGCTTTCTTTATATCGTCCGCTCTGGTAAATTCATAACACTTTTTGAATAAGTCCAAAAAAACCTCCGGATTATTTTTCTTTTACGAATTTTTCTATTTTTGGCTTGTGTGAAATTGGATTGCGTTAATTTCAACTATCAATATAAAGAAATTATCTAACTTATTAATAGAGTAACGATGAAAAAAATCTCGGTGGTTACCGGTGCTTCCGGTTTTGTAGGAAGTCACGTTGTGGATAAACTTTTGGCGGAAGGGCATCAGGTTAGATGCATTCTTAGAGGGTCAAGCTCAACCAAGTGGCTCGAAAATAAACCTGTGGAAATTTTCAATTGCGGCCTGTTCGATAAAGATGCACTGCGAAAAATTTTGAAAGACGCCGATTATCTTTTTCATGTTGCGGGTGTGGTTAAGGCAAAAGAGGAAGAAGAGTATTTCAAGGGAAATGTTGAAACCACGCGCACTTTGCTTGATCTATTGTGCGAGGTAAATCCCGGAATAAAAAAAGTAGTTATTGTGAGCAGCCAAACCGCTTGCGGCCCGTCGCTCGACGGAAATCCCGTGAATGAAAAAACTGCTGAACATCCTATCACTCGCTACGGCAAAAGCAAATTGGCGCAGGAGAAACTGGCCAAATCTTATATGGATAAACTTCCGATAACCATAATACGCCCTCCGGCAGTGTTCGGTGAGAGAGATACGGAGATCTATCTTTTCTTCAGAACTTACAAACAGGGACTGATGGGCCTGATCGGATTCAATAAGAAAAAATTAAGTTTGGTTTATGTTCATGATCTGGTGAAAGGAATTTATTTGGCTTCAGTCTCTGCGAATTCAACGGGTCAGACATATTTTATAGGAACGGAAAAATATTATGATTGGGATCAGATTGGCGAGGTAACCCGGAAAGCGGTGGGAAAGAAAGCGCTCACAATCAGAATTCCGCATGCCATCGTTTATTCTGTCGCTGCGGTAGCGCAATTTTTTGCGGTGTTCAGTTCAAACGCCGCAACTTTTAATATAGAAAAGGCAAAAGATTTTGTTCAGCCGGCATGGACTTGCGATGTCTCAAAGGCGATGAACGAATTGGGATACCGTCAGGAGTTCTCGCTGGAAGAGGGCATAATGCGCACAATAGATTGGTACCGTGCGATGAAATGGCTGTGAGTCATTCTCTGTTTGCAGTATAACAGATGTGTCTGACATCTTTTGCAGTCGCTGTTTCCGAATCCTTTTGCAGCGATGCGCAGTCTGAAATTTTCAATCAGTTCTCTGATTATCTCGCATTCAAAATTTTTCTTTGCGCCTTCAAAAAGGAAAACGGTTTTAATTTTATTCGTAGTGACGGTTGTAAGGTAATCTATATGCCAGTGAATATTTTTATCATCCTGCTGATGCCTGTCGACGCGCTGCTCAAGATTTTTCTGCGCGCTTCCTGAGTAATAATAATATCCCTGCGGAAAAACTTTATCTTTAAAATTTTCTGCGTCAATCTTGAAAGGTTCCGCTGCGAAGATCTCGAGCAGATATGTTCCGGAATTAATGTCAGTTATTTTTAGCACCTTCTTTTACCCAGGTTTTTATCCCCTCAATCTGATTTGCTGTAAGTGGGGCCATTCCCACCGGAGGCATTGGATTTGTAGAAAGCCCCTGCACCGAAAGAACTAAGGAACTGTTCTGAGGATAACCGGGAGCCACAACAAGGTAACTTGCTGTGGTATTAAAATAAGAAGTTAAACTTAAATTTCCAGCCCGCGTCTGATCGTCGTGACAGCCAGCACGTGCGCATTTTGCCGTCAGAACCGGCTGAATGTATGTTGCGTAACTCACGTTCGAACCGGGTATAGTTACACTGTCGATTTGAGTGACATTTGTTGTATCGTCGCATGCCGTTATAATTAAGATTGCGGCAAATGAGATTACGAGCAGCATTAGAACAGCAGCAGATTTGATTTTCATTCTACCCTTATTTACTTCCGTAAAGATATTCCTCTTTGTAAAATTTTTCAAACCATAATTTACTTGCATAACATATTTTATCAGTTCAAACTATTAAAGATTAAATCTATGCAAATCATAGGAGCAAGAAGGGAGAAGTAAAAAGTAAGAAGTAAAAAGTAAGAAGTAAGAGAAAGATTATTTACCAAATGATGTGATGAATTCCTCTTCTGCTTGCTGTATGCAAGTTAAAATAACTCATCGTTTTTACTTAGATCTAAAACATCTTATCAATTCAACAATTAAACCGCTTTTCTATAAAAATTTTGTTCAACAGTTCAACAGAATTCAATTTCGTGAGTAAGCGGGCCTGCCCGCCGGACAACTATGCTGAACCACTTCGAAATAAAAAATCCCAGTCAATATTATTGACTAGGATTTACTTGTGGAGCTAAGCGGGTTCGAACCGCTGGCCTCTTGAATGCCATTCAAGCGCTCTCCCAACTGAGCTATAGCCCCGTAACAGTTTTCAAAAATTTCTTTAACTCAACGGCAAAACTAAAAAGAGTGGCAACGATTGTCAAATGAACAAACGGCAGAAAAAAATTAATGAGATAAATCGGATTTTTTTGTAAGCTCGGCAATCAACGAAAAATTATTCTGCAGTTTTCTTAATTCGTTTTCCAATTTATAAATTTTGTACGACTCTACTGATTCCTTGCCGCCGAGAAGCCAGTTGATATCGCAGCCAAGACGAAGCAGCTTGCTCAAAATTCTGGTGCCTGGTTCCCGCTTTGCGCTTATATACTGCTGAAGCTGTTGTGGCGAGATCTCCATTGCGTCTGCCAGTTTTTTAAGAGTGCCGTATTTTTTCTTTGCAAAAAAGCGCATCCTTTCGCCCACTCCCATCTGCAGTTTCTCATCTGTGAAGAGATCTAAATTATCAGGATGGTTGTCTTCAAACAGATTCAGTTCAAACTGGTATTCATCTATAATTTTTTTAATCTCATGATAAAGATCGTCGTCGAATTGAGGGCTCTCGTTAATGAGGTATGATAACGTATGAGCTTTAATGTCCAATTTCTCGGCTATGAAATTTATTTTTATCCCGAGAGTATGAAGAAGGTATTTTATTTCTTCCTGCTTTGTCATATTGGAATTCCCTTTGTAAAGCAGATTCATAACTAAAAATAGCAAAGAGTGGTCCAGCAGGCAAGTTTAATCTGATCAACAAAAAAGCGTTCTTTTATCTAAAGCCGCACATAAAGTGTTTTGTACGAAACAATAATTCAATATCTTTGCCGGGTATGAAATTAAACTTGTTCACTACAGATCATAAATACATACTGCGGCTAGCACTGCCCGCAATTGCCGGGCTTTCATCGCAAATGGTGGTTTCTTTGGTAGACGCGGCTATGGTGGGACGCCTGGATAACGCCCAATATTATTTGGCGGCAATGGGTATAGGCGTCATTGCAACATGGGCGGTGGTGAGTTTCTTCTCAAGTCTTGCTACCGGAACTCACGTTTTAATTGCCCGCAGATACGGCTCGGAAGATTTTGGGGAGTGCGGCAAAGTTCTTAACACATCAATTATTATCTCTTTTCTTATCGGGGTAGTTGTTGCTGCCATAGTCGTGGTATATTCGTACCAGATAGCCTACTTCTTTGCAGTCGATCCCAAAGTGGCACTTTATGCAGGACAGTTTCTTCATTACCGGTTTATGGGAATTCCGTTTTTCCTAATCACAGTCTCTTACAGAGGTTTTTTTTTCGGAATAGGGAAGACGAAAGTATTCATGTATTCCGCAGTGCTAATAAATTTTTTGAACATCATATTCAACTACATCCTCATCTACGGAGGATTCGGTATAAAGGGAATGGGACTTGCAGGTTCCGGGTTGGGTTCAACACTTGCCATAATATGCGACGCATTTTTTTATTTCTCAGTCTCACTGGCACCAGCGTTCCGGCATAAATTTCATTATTTCAAAAATTTCCGCTTCGTAAAAGAAATAGCATGGTCGATAATCAAAATTTCTCTCCCCGTATCACTTCAAAATATTTTTATTCTTGTCGGGTTCTTGAGTTTCATTTCAATCACCGGATTGATCGGGACAGATATGCAGGCGGCAAGCACTATTGTGTTCTCATCGCTGCAATTTTCTTTAATGCCCTGTTTTGGATTCGGAATAGCAGTGCAAACTCTTGTAGGAAATTCATTGGGGAGCAAAGATTTTAAATTGGCAAAGCATTACGGATTTGAAACAAGCAAACTTGCCACTCTTTATACAATTTTTATCGGGATGGTTTTTGTTTTCACTCCAAGACTGATACTTATTTTGCTGACTAATGATGATAAAATAATTGAAGTAGCTGTACCGGCACTGCGGGTAGCGGGATTCGGTCAAATTTTTTATGCTATAGGAGTAGTGCTTGCAAATGGATTGCAGGCGGTCGGCAAAACTTTGTATGTAATGATCTCAGAAGTTGTTTTGAACTGGTTCGTATTCGTTCCGATAGCATATTTTTTCGGCGTCTATCTCAAATTTGGACTCATAGGTGCATGGTCTGCTCTTCCGTTTTATGTAGTGCTATATGCGGCGGTAATATTCGTAAAATTCAGATTCGGCAATTGGGAAAAGTACAGGCATGTGTGATATAAATAACTTGACAAAAAGGTCCCGGGAAGATATATTTCCGTCGTAAATTATATGAAAATAAGATCTTTAATAGCGCTTCTTCTTGTTTCATCGGGAATTATATTCGCCGGTGCAAGCATTCCTCAAGGTTTATCAGTCCGCTCTGACGGAAATAATATCATCATCGCTTGGCAGGCAGTATCCGAGTCGAACGTTAAACAATATGTTGTTCAGAGAAAATCCGGCAACAGCGAATATATTGATATTGCATGGGTCAATCCGCGCAGCGATATGAATTATGAAGTAACGGATAAAGAAGCTTACAAGAGCAGCGGCACCTGGTATAAATACCGTATTAAAATAGTTGATAACGACGGTTCGGAATCCTTCCTGGAGCAGGCAGGCATTGTTTCCCATAATGTATCCAGTGTTAAGAGAACATGGGGCAGCATCAAAGCATTGTTCCGTTGATCTCTTTTTTTCTCATCCTCAGCATCCGTTATCCATTCCTTAAATTTTTATGATCAGCACTAACTGTAAAATATTTCTGGCTTCCAAGTCACCCCGCAGAAGAAAATTACTGAAACAGATCGGACTAAAGTTCACTTCTTTCTCCGTTGATCTGCATGAGGAAATTTTGGACGGCGAACATCCGGTGCAGACCGTTGAACGGCTGGCACAGCATAAATCTGATGCGGCCATCAAAAAAATTAAAAAGGGAATTGTTATAACCGCTGATACGATAGTTGTTTTGAAACATGAAGTAATCGGGAAACCGAAAGATGAAAAGGATGCATTTAATATTCTCTCCAAATTGAGCGGCAAGACACATCTGGTTTACACGGGATATGTGATCAGAAATCTTTACAATGGGAAAAAGATAACCGGTTATGAAAAAACAAAAGTCACTTTCAGGGATCTAACCAGGAGCGAAATTAAAGAATATATTAGAACCGGAAGCCCGATGGATAAAGCAGGCGCATACGGAATACAGGATGATTTCGGAGCAGTATTCGTGAAAAAAATTGATGGGTGTTACTACAATGTTGTGGGCCTCCCGCTTCAGAAGCTTTATCACTCTCTTCTTAACATTCTTTAATTTGTATTGATACGGCAGTTGTATTATTTTTCAATGAAAGGATTAATTAAATTCAGAAAAATAAATGGGAGTAAAAATGGCGAAGTATAAAAAAATTGTTGTTCCTGCCGAAGGCGAAAAAATTACAATCAAAGACGGAAAAATTAATGTTCCCGATAATCCGGTTATCCCTTTTATTGAAGGAGACGGCACCGGTCCGGATATCTGGTTTGCATCCAAAATGGTTTTCGATGCGGCGGTTGAAAAAGCTTATAAAGGGAAGAAAAAAATCGTGTGGATGGAAATCTATGCCGGCGAAAAGGCCGTTAAAACCTACGGCAAAAATCAGTGGCTGCCTAAAGAAACACTCGATGCGATTAAGGAGTACTCTGTTGCAATTAAAGGGCCTCTCACAACTCCGATTGGCGGCGGAATAAGAAGTTTGAATGTTGCTCTAAGAAAAGAACTTGACCTTTTTGCATGCGTACGTCCGGTAAAATATTATCCCGGAACGCCAAGCCCTGTTAAACGCCCTCAGGATTTAGATGTCGTCATCTTCCGCGAAAATACAGAAGACGTTTACGCTGGAATCGAATTTAAAGCCGAATCGAAAGAAGCAGCAGATCTTATCAAATACATAAATAAAAAATTTGATAAGAACATCAGACTTGAATCCGGTGTGGGAATAAAACCGATGAGCAAATTCGGAACGGAGAGATTGGTGAAGAAAGCGATTGAGTATGCTGTCGCAAATAAACGGGAGAGCGTTACTCTTGTTCACAAAGGCAATATTATGAAGTTCACGGAAGGCTCATTCAAAGAATGGGGCTACCAGACCGCAAAGAAATATTTCTCGGATGTTACCGTCTCCGAAGATGAGCTTTGGGCAAAATATAACGGTAAGATGCCGGAAGGAAAAATCTTGATCAAAGACAGAATTGCCGACAGTATTTTCCAGCAGGTACTTCTAAGACCGAGCGAATATGCTGTGCTTGCAACGCCTAATCTTAACGGCGATTATCTTTCCGATGCAACCGCGGCCCAGGTGGGCGGATTGGGAATTGCGCCGGGTGCAAACATGAGTTACTTCGGCGGAGTGTTCGAAGCAACACACGGAACCGCACCTAAATATGCAGGACAGGATAAAGTAAATCCGGGTTCGGTAATTCTATCCGGCGTTATGATGCTAGATTATATGGGCTGGAACAAAGCGGCACGCCTTATAGAAAAAGCAATGGGCAAAGCAATCAAATCAAAAACAGTTACTTATGATTTTGCCCGACTGATGAAAGGCGCAACAGAATTAAGCTGTTCCGATTTCGGCAGGGCGATAATAAAAAATATGTAATCATTGCGGGGCGGCTTAGCCGCCCTTTTTTATTTGATTATTCTCCTTTAAATATTAAATTACACGTGCAGTATATCCGGGGAAAAAATAGTATTAAAAAAATGGAAAGTTCCGCGTTATCTATTTTGAAGCGGGATCTTCCGCGGGGATTAAAATCAGTTAACTTCTTCTGCAGTCGTTTTCTTCCAGATTAATTTCTTTTGCAGTCATTCTTTTCGAAAATATTTTTTCTGATACTCAGCGGCTCATTTCCAAAAAAATAAAGCCGTTGTGATCGTCAAAATAAATTTTCCTCTAATGCCCGTTTAAACGGAGTGTGCCGGAATCGTTACTGTTAAAACGAATGATTCCTCAAAAAACAATTATCAATTATTAAAGGAGACTGCGATGAAAATCGTAAGGATGGTTCCGCTTGAAAAGAAGAACGGGGGCAAGATGGCAGCGTTCTTCGATATTGAAACACCAGATGAAATTGTTATCAAAGGATTCCGTTTAGTAGACAGTACTAACGGATTGTTTATCTCTCCGCCTAACGACAAAGGAAAAGACGGAAAGTATTACGATTCTGTTATACTGCCTCAGAAAATGAAATCATCTCTGCAGAAGATGGCTATTGAAGAGTATGGAAAAATTGCAAAGTAATAGGCCGGAGAGCAAACATTAACAGTGAATTCAGGCTTTAGTGGAGAAGCCTCAAACGGTTAATGGCCGGAGAAAGGGGACACTAATAATGTCGCCGCTGTAGGGAGCAGGACCGCATTCTACCCTCCGGAATGCGGTCTTTTTTTCCTTTCTATCCCTGCAGATCTCTAATTAAATTTGTATTAACGTCCGTTCACAAAAGCAGAGTTGACGACATCTCTATCCTTGATTTTAGAAGTGACTGTTCCTATTTTAGAACAGTTCAAAAAACATGATGGAGGAAGAAGATGGCGAATCAGGATAACGGAATGGGTAAAGGTTTATTGATCGGATTTTTAACCGGCGCGGCTGTCGGTTCAGTAATTGCACTCCTTTTCGCGCCTAAATCTGGCAAAGAACTTCGCGAGGATATCAAAAATAAATCGCAGGATTTTATAGAGGATGCGGACGAATATTTGTCAAAGGCAAAAGACAAAGCTTCGCAGCTCATTAATGAGGGTAAAAAAAAATCGGAAAAATTGGTGGCTGACGCTAAAGAAAAAGTGGACACCCTTTTAGACGAAGCCGAAAAAATCCTGAGCGACGCAAAAGATAAGACCGGAAACATTGCCCACATGGGAAAAGAAAAAATTGAAAAAGAAAGCGACCGTTTGAAAAGCGCAATTAGAGCGGGAATGGATGCTTACAAGACTGAAAAGGAATCGTAACAGTATATGAGCGTGATCGATATACTTCTGGTAATACTGATTGTCACTGCAACGGCATTGTGCCTGTATGCAATCTATTATATAAAGAAAATTTATTTCCAGATCGAATCGGCAAACAAAGAGATTCAAAATTTTATCCAAAAATTAAATCCTGTAGTTGAAAATTTAGAAGAGGTATCAAGGCGAACCAATCGGATTATTTCCGAAGTTGAAGATTATTGGGATGAATTAGACGGCGCAATTAAAAATTTGCGTGAAAGAATTTCTGGATTCACATCTATAAAGAAATTACACGACGTTGAATACCCTGCCAAAGATCTCATCAAAAATATTAAAGCTATCGCAAAAGGCGCCTCCGCTTTCTGGAGCGCATTCAAAAACAGGTGAAAGTTTATTCAGTTCAAAGTAAGGAGAATCTATCTTGAAAGAGTACATTGCAGAAGCTATAAGAAATATAGCTTTTATTGGTCATGGAGGAAGCGGTAAAACTACGATTTCGGAAATTCTTTTGTTCACCGGCGGAGAAATAAATCGTATCGGCAAAGTTGAAGAAGGAAACACAACTTCGGATTTTAATTCTAATGAAATTGAAAAACGAATCTCTATCTCGGCTTCACCGC
Source organism: Bacteroidota bacterium (assembly GCA_021812705.1). GTDB lineage: Bacteria > Bacteroidota > Ignavibacteria > Ignavibacteriales > Melioribacteraceae > Fen-1258. The sequence goes on from JAKAMT010000055.1 coordinate 16,470, forward strand.
TTCATGTTGAATGGGGCGGAACAAAAATCAATATGCTTGATACTCCAGGATTCCCTGATTTCATAGGTCAGGTTATCTCTTCTCTGCATGTTGCCGATGTTGCCGTATCTGTTATTAAAAGTTTTGAAGGCGTTGAGGTTGGAACGGAACAAACCTGGGAATTTATTAAGAAGAATAAAATTCCTGCTGCAATCATTATCAACAAATGCGATAACGAACATTCAAAATTCCTCGAAACAATTTCGCAGGCTAAAACAAAGTTGAGCCACGACATCACTGTAGTTTCATTCCCGGTTAAAGAAGGATTGAATTTTACTTCGGTGGTCGATCTGATTAAAATGAAAATGATTACTTACGGCGATGCGGGATCGAAGAAAATTACCGAAGAGGAGATCCCTGCAGATGTGAAAGCCCAGGCCGAAAAATTAAGAGAAGTACTTGTAGAAAAAATTGCGGAAGCAAGCGAAGATCTGATGAATAAATTTTTTGAAGAAGGAAATTTGTCGGATGAAGAGATTCAAAAAGGATTGAAGGCATCTATAGTAAACGGCGGCCTCATCCCCGCATTCGCGATGTCGGCAACAAAAGGAATCGGGCATAACACATTTATGGATTTTGTGTCAAAATATTTCCCCGCTCCGAATGAAAGAGAACCGATAGAAGCATCGATGAAAGAGGGCGGAAGCAAAGTGAAGGTGAAATGCGACGCTGCAGGAGAAACATCCCTCCTGATCTTCAAATCGCTTTCCGAGCAGCATGTTGGAGAACTCTCGATCTTCAAAGTTTACTCCGGTACTCTGAATGCAGGTCTCGATCTGCAGAACACTAACCGCGATAAAGTGGAAAGGCTGGGACAGATCTATGTGCTCAACGGCCACAACAGAAAAGAGATCCAAAAATTAAATGCAGGCGATATTGGAGCTGTTGTTAAATTGAAAGACAGCCATACCGGCGACACACTCAGCTCAAAAAACTTCACGGTCGTTCTTCCCGGCATCGATTATCCAGAGCCTGTAATCCGTTTTGCGGTTACTCCTAAAGCAAAAGGGGACGAAGATAAAATTTCTGCAGCTCTTCATACTGCTCATGAAGAAGAGCCGACGCTCCGCACTAAGTACGATCCAGAAATTGCACAAACTATAGTTTCCGGACAGGGCGAATTGCAGTTGAATCTTGGCGTGAAATTACTGAAAGACCGTTACGGAGTGGAAGTTGAACTAACAGAGCCGAAAATTCCTTACCGCGAAACAATAAAAGGAAAATGCGAAGACTCCGAATACAAACATAAAAAACAATCGGGCGGACGCGGACAGTACGGACATGTTCATTTGAAACTTGAACCGATGCCGCGCGGCGCAGGTTATGAATTTGTTGACGCAATTGTTGGCGGTGTT
>JAKAMT010000212.1 GCA_021812705.1 Bacteroidota bacterium
TCCCAAGAAAAGAGGAAAAAGTATAGATAATTTTGATACGATTTAATTTTTTGATTTTAATTAACAAAATCGGCTCTATATCTATATGCTTTCTTCCACAATCCATAGCAGATCCAACTTGAACAGATCAATTTTCAATCTATCCCCAAACTATTCTTTAATGAAAAAACTTCTTCTACTTTTATTAATTTTATTTTCTGCCTGTGATAAAATCCCGGATAGTCTAATTGAACCGCAGAGCATTAATTATAAAGTTGATCAGATTTCTGTTCCGCAGAACATCTCTTATTCGTTTTCCGATTCAAGCTTTGTTGCTTCGGTAAAAATTATAAATGCACAATCTGTCTCTGCCGTCTGGTGCAGAGTTTACTCGCTTGACGGAACGCTGAAGATAACTGATTATACAGTTCTCTATGATGACGGAAATTTAGTCGGGCATGGAGATCAGACAAAAGGAGACGGCATCTATTCAGCGAAAATTGTTATGGGGAAATTAAAACCAGCCGGGAAATATCAGATTGAATTTTTTGTTGAAAATAATATTCAGCTTTCACCCGATAATATTTCAAAAGCTGGCTCCCATGTTTTTACTTACGATAATTCCCAGGTGAACTATCCGCCGGTTCTAAGCAATCTAATCCTTCCGCAGCAGGTGAACAGGGGAGAGGGTTTTATCTTTTCCGTAAAAGTTTCAGACCAGAACGGACTTGCAGACATTTCCCAGGTTTACTTCAAACTTTACCGTCCTGACGGAACAATAGTAATGAACGGAACGCTCGATTATTTTTTGATGGTGGATAACGGAGACTTGAATCTCGGCGATCAGACTGCCGGAGACGGCATCTTCTCATTTAAAAATTCTTTCGGTGCAACAGCACCAACCGGCTCCTGGAAATTTGAATTTTATGCCAAGGACCGTAGCAACTCGCTTGGGAATGTATTAACACAGACAACTACAGTGAACTAATGAAAAAAATATTATCATTCTTTGCTATATTATTGATCGGCAGCAATCTTGCGGCACAAAGTCTGCCCGACGATTATAATATCAACGGCGGAAGATTATCCAAGACTGCCGATCTGAATCCGATAAGCAACACAATAGAAAAAATATTCCTGAAGGATAATCTTATTCTTCTAGCAACTTCAAAAGGGATGAGCAAGTCGACCGATTACGGAAATACATGGACAAATTACGGAAGTTCTGTATTTAATGAAGAGAGTGTTTCGGCCGCAGCTTTTAACAACGGAATTATCTGGGTTTCGACATGGCATCCCCAAACTTTTGACGGCTCGGTCATAGGTGTGGGGAGCGGTTTGAAATATTCCACCGACAACGGAACCACCTGGACCGATATTGCTCAGCCGATGGATGCTAGAACCGACACAATAACGATTTACGGATCGAACAGGATTAAAACAAATCCCACGACTGTCCCTCAGCATAATTTTGTATACAACATTGCGTTCACAAAAAATACAATCTGGATTGTCTCGCGGGCAGGCGGTTTAAGAAAATCGACCGATATGGGGAAGAGCTGGCAAAAAATTCTTCTTCCTCCTGATAATTTGAATTCGATTAAACCGTCCGATCAATTAACCTTCAAATATGATCCTGCGGCAAATTTAAACCACATTGCGTTCACCATTTTAGCACTTAACGATTCCGTCTTATTCGCAGGCACTGCCGGCGGACTCAATAAAACGACGGACGGCGGTGTTAGCTGGACTAAAATGACTCATGTAAATCAGACTAATTCTATTTCAGGAAATTATATCTGGGCTTTGGCGAAAAATGAATATGATAATTCAATTTGGGCTGCAACCTGGAAAGCTGAAGGCCAGTCGGAATTTTGGGCTGTCAGTGTAAGTTCAGACGGCGGAAAGAACTGGACAAATTATTTAAGTGGTGAACGCGCGCGCGATTTCGGATTTAAATATTTTGGAACTTCCGGCAATTACACCGGCTCCGAAATTTTTGTCTCCTCCGAATCGGGTGTGTACCGCTCGGCGAACAACGGAGTCACTTGGACTGCTGCCCCTCAGATAATAGATAATAATACAAATATCAGCCTCAACACTAATAAATTTTATGCTGTTGAAGTCGGAAGGAGGCCGGATAATTCCACCGATGTCTGGCTCGGCTCGGATAACGGTTTGGTCCGTTTTAATGAAACAACCGGCAACTGGACTGGCAATTGGAAAATTTATATGGCGTCGGAAAAATTGGAATCCCTCTCTTCCACTTATGCTTTCCCGAATCCTTTTTCTCCCGCAACCGAACAGGTTAAAATAAAATATCAGACTTCAAACGCCTCGAATGTAACTATCCGCATTTTTGATTTCGGTATGAATCTGATAAGAACCATAATTCAGAACGCTCCCCGCTCGGCGAACAGTGAACATATCGAATACTGGGACGGAAAAAGTGAGAGCGGAAAAACTGTCCCCAACGGAGTTTATTTTTACAGAATAGATAACGCCTCCTCTCAACCGCTCTTTGGAAAAATCATGGTGATGATGTGATGATGAAAAAAATTTATATAGCACTTATAATATTTTCCGGAATTATCTTCGCTCAGGACGGATTTTCCGAACTGGGCGGAATGCCGGGTGCATTCAGCAGAATGGGCTTCGGCGCGCGCGGTATGGGAATGGGAAACGCAATGTCTGCGGTTAATGAAGGGAATATTGTTTCATATTATAATCCGGCGCTTATACCGTTTCAAATCGGAAACTCTTTTCAGACTTCATATTCATTCCTCTCGCTGGACCGTTCTCTAAATTTTTTGAACTTCACGCGCCGATTTGAACTCGGTAAAAAAACGGATCCTGACGGAACGGTCGGCCCACGTTCCGTTGCCGGTGTAAGCGCAGGCATCATCAATTCCGGCGTTTCCAAAATCGACGCGAGGGATAACCAGGGAAATAAAACCGGCGATCTTTCCACTAGCGAAAATCAATTTTTTGTTGCCGTAGCGAACAGATTTTCGGAGAGGCTTTCTGTGGGAATAGCGTTCAAATTTTATTACTATAAGTTGTATGAAAACCTTTCTACAACCGGATTCGGTTTTGATATCGGCGCCTTATACTCATTAAATGAAAATATCAATCTTTCATTTATGCTTACTGATATCAACAGCAAGTATGAATGGGATTCCGGAAAAATTTTCGGATCAGCAGGAAAAATTTCCAAAGATAGATTCCCGCTGATGAAAAAGGTCGGACTGTCTTACAAGTTTAAGGAAGAAAAAATAATTGCCGCAGTCGAATACGAAAACGCCGGCAGCGAGGTTAATTTTTTGCGCGGCGGCGCAGAATACGGCATATATGAAAACTTATTCTTCAGATTGGGAGTGGATAAAATAAATCTAAGCAATTTTAATTCCCCCATGCGCCCTTCTGCGGGGTTTTCCTATTTTTACTCATTGAGTTCCCTGAAGATCGGTTTTGATTATGCTTTTGTTTTTGAGCCCTATTCACCCGGCGATGAGCATATAATTGGAATCAACATTACATTTTAAATTATGATGAAAATAATTCTATTAATATTATTTGCCGGTTCTGTTATGATGGCGCAGTCGGCCGGAAACAGCGGACTCTCATTTTTAAAATTCGGATTGGGCGCACGCAACATTGCAATGGGAGATCTCGGTGTAGCTGCTGCAAATGATTTGAGCGCATTGAATTACAATCCATCACTGCTGGCGGTAAATCCGAAAACTCAATTATCCTTTACACACAATTCTTTTTTTACCGATCTCAATTCGGAAATGTTCTCCGGCAGTTTTTCAATTTTCAATTTGCCTTTCGCAGTAGGTATCAATTCAACCAATGTGAGCGATATTGAAGTGCGCACAAATCCGGGTGATGCCGTTTCAACATTCAGCGCGCACTATTTTGC
>JAKAMT010000213.1 GCA_021812705.1 Bacteroidota bacterium
ATGTTTACTCTTTTCAGAACGCCGATCCTTAACAGTCCCGATAATCTTGAAGCGCAATTGGATTTTATAAGGGAGAAGCTTGGTGTTTTATTGGATGAAAAATTTCTGAAGAGAATTTTAACCGGGAAAGATCTTATTAAGGAGGAATTTAAATTGGAATTCGGCGGACCCGGAGGTCAGCCGACTGTGGTTCCTCAATATAAATCCGGTTTAAACGATTATGATTTTCTGTCGCTGGGGAAATCCGGCTACAAATATGCTGGCGATGCTGCAAAAAGTTATGACGAACCGGAAAATTTCACACCCGATACAAACTGGATGCCCCGCGTTGTTCTTATCGCCAAAAACAGTTATGTCTGGCTGGATCAGCTGTCAAAAAAATATCAGAGATATATAAAAACTCTGGACCAGATTCCCGATGAAGAATTGGATGAGCTTGCGCGATGGAACTTCAACGGATTATGGCTCATTGGTATCTGGGAACGGAGCCATGCCTCAAAAAGAATTAAACATATAATGGGGAACATAGATGCGGTATCATCCGCATATTCACTGTATGACTATCAGATCGCGGCCGATCTTGGCGGTGAATACGCTTACAATAATTTAAATGAAAGAGCACGAGCCCGCGGCATTAGGCTTGCAAGCGACATGGTCCCCAACCACGCGGGAATTTATTCCCGCTGGATGATAGAACATCCGGAATATTTTATTCAATCCGGTTATCCGCCGTTCCCTAATTATCAGTTCAACGGAGAGGATCTTTCTGAAGATCCGAATGTGCAGATAAGAATTGAGGACGGTTACTGGCAGAAGCGCGATGCCGCTGTTGTATTTCAGAGAGTGGACAACAGATACGAAGATGTCCGTTATATCTATCACGGCAATGACGGCACAAACATGCCGTGGAATGATACCGCGCAGCTGAATATGATTCGGCAGGATGTTCGCGAAGCGGTAATTCAAAAAATATTCGAGGTCGCCCGCAAATTTTCTATCATCCGTTTCGATGCGGCAATGACACTCGCAAAAAAACATTTCTCACGCTTATGGTACCCGGAACCGGGCAGGGGAGGAGACATTCCATCGCGCGCAGATTACGCGATGACCCGCGAAGAATTTGATGCGGCATTTCCGGAAGAATTCTGGCGCGAAGTAGTTGATAGAATAAATCGCGAAATGCCCGATACACTTCTGCTAGCGGAGGCGTTCTGGCTGATGGAAGGATATTTCGTGCGCTCGCTCGGCATGCACCGCGTTTACAACAGCGCCTTCATGCATATGATGATGAAGGAAGAAAACGCAAAGTACCGCGATCTGATCTCGAACACGCTCGAATTTGAACCGGAGATACTCAAGAGATATGTGAACTTCATGAGCAATCCCGATGAAGAGACTGCAATTAAACAATTTGGAACCGACGATAAATATTTCGGTGTCTGCGCATTGATGGTTACGCTGCCCGGACTGCCGATGTTTGCGCACGGACAGATTGAGGGATACACAGAAAAATACGGGATGGAATATCAGCGCGCTTATTATAACGAATCACCCAATCAGTGGCTGGTTGAACGCCATCAGAGGGAAATTTTTCCTTTGATGAAAAAGCGTTATCTATTTAGCCAGGTTGCAAATTTCTGGCTCTTCGATTTTATTGACGGATACGGTTCAGTTAATGAAAATGTCTTCGCGTACACTAACAGCGAATACGGTGAACATGCGCTGGTCTTTTATCATAACAAATATGAGCATACAGCAGGCAGAATTTTTACTTCATCTCCAAAACTGATGTTAAATTACGGCGGCGGAAAAGGGAACAGGACAATCTCAATTTCGGAAGCGCTTCATATAAATCCGGCTCACGGACATTTTTATATTTTCAGAGAGCATATCTCTAACCTGGAATTCATCAGGACAGGAAGCGATATAGTGAAGAACGGATTTTATACCGAACTGGGCGCTTTCAAGCTTCAGATTTATATCGACTGGCGAGAATTGTTTGATGATACCGGCGAGATCGAAAAATTTGTCTGGAAACTTGAGAACAACGGCGTTCCGGATATGAACCGCGCAATAAGGGAGTTCCGCCTCGAAACTCTTCACTATGCTTTTGAAACTATGTTCGACGATGAATCGATAGACGGGTTTATTAAAACCTGCGTCACTGAAGAAAAAGATTCGATCGAAGAGCACAAAATCAAATTCATAGATGAGAAATTTGCGGGACTCCTGAATACAATCGCAGGTCATTTCAGCCTTCAATGCGAAGTGGAAGCGGCGCTGCAGAAATTTGAGGAGGATATAGTTGCCGTTAGAAAACTGAACCGGCTGCTGGACGAAGAATACAATATCGAAAAAAAATCCTCTTTCAAAGAGGTCCATCGAGCGGTCAGGATATCCAGAGATACAAATTATCACGACAATTCCATAATCTTCATCCTTTGGCTGATAATTAAGAACATAAAAGAATTTTTGCCTGAAGAGGGGAAAGTTAACCGTGAAAATTATTTTGACGTGATGATGCTTGATGCACCGCTTCGAAAAATCCTTTTGAGATTGGGCAGGGGTGAGTATGAAGTTTACCGAGAGACAATTCTTCTGGATATTATACAGTCGGAATTTGAATTGATAAATGAATTACTGACGGGGCATTCGAGGAAGATGATTAATTCCAAAAACGGACTGAAGGAGGATGGCTTCTCAATATTATTGAAGAATGAAGATGTCAGGAATTATCTTGGAGTTAACGAGTTTGAAGGAGTAACATATTACAGTAAGGAAAATTTTGAAGATCTTCTTGATTGGATCCTAACAATCTCTTCACTGGAAAATATGAAATGCGGAAAGGAAGAAAACCTGACGCCCGAAGAATGTTTTGGGAAGAAAGCGCTGCTCTTCAAAACGATGGTGAATGAATTTAACTTAGTGATTATGCTTTCGGAGAAATCGGAATATCAGATTAAAAAACTGATAGAAAATTTGAGCGGTAAATTGTAACCAAAAACGGCGGCAGAAATCATGCTGCCGCCGAATTCAGTAAGGGGGTTGTGTTTTTTCTCTTTCGAGAAAAACTTAGAAGATGTTCAATCCGTATCTTAATCCGATGCTGCTGCTCCAGCCGACTATATTCATACCGTCATTATAGAGACCGAGATCGGCGTTAATCGAAAGATTTTGTATCAGGCGGTAATCTGCACCCAATGAGAATCTTGCGTTGAAAATATTTTTGGTTTCGGAAATTCCTTTTACCGAGTATTCCATATTCCGGTTAGTGTAGACAATTCCCGCGCTGATATAAGGGCGAACAATTTCAGTTGAGAGGGGAGTAAGAACGACCGCGGCATGCGCTCTCAAGTCTCTTTCATTACCGTCCTTGCTGTCAAAATCCCCCTTGAAATATTCTCCTGTAAAGGCAATGGAGATCTCTTTAGAGAGCGCATACGATGCCACTGCGCCGTATCCCATGGGGTGATTAAGCTCAGTAAGCTTTGAGCTGTTTGCGGTATTGCCGAATTGGGTGCCTATCAATCCGACTGCAAACCGGTTTTGTGCCGTTAGAGTTGCTGTCAAAATAAATAACGCCATTGCTGCTGCAAATATTCTGCTTTTCATATTATTCCTCTTTTTTATGTTGTATAATGAATCATTATTCAATAATGATTTAAAAAAATTATTTTTTTATGCCGTTCTTCGTTAAATACTTCACGTTGAGGCGGATTTTGTTCAGCGGAAATTGATCGGGATTGTGCGCCCACATGTGAAGCAGATTTCTCAAAGCGCCTAAGATGTAAAAACGGAAGATCCTTATATCGATCTTGTCGCTGAATTCGTGCTTTCGGACCCCGTTTTTGAATATAGTTTCGCCCACGCTTAAAAATTTATCG
>JAKAMT010000214.1 GCA_021812705.1 Bacteroidota bacterium
CGCGGAAAGAATTGCATCGTTGTTGATCCCAAACTTTACCTGGGCATTCTGCAATGAGTCGAGCACATCTTGAAGAGAAAGATTTTCATCTTCAGGATTTGTCGGCGGATTGATAGTAACATACGCTTTCATGTTAAAATCAGAAATATCCACCTTTATTTTTCCGGCCGGATTAGGATTACCGTCCTGCATATTTACTCCCTTCTATAGAATAGATATTAATAGCCAACTCTATTATCGATACATCTTATGGAAAGATAAGCAAGTATTTAATGATCTTCATCATAGAATATATCGGAGTCGCCCTCCTATTTCGCCCAAATCAGGTATATGTGATATAATTGGGCTCTTACTACTTACCAAAACAACTTCAACTCATTTTAACTCGACGATGATTACCCGATTTCAGTTCACTATTTACCAGTGAGTAACAGGAACTTTGCCGGGCTTAATTATTTCATACCGTTTAATTGATCGGAAAATTTACTAGAAATGATTAATGAAAATTAATCTGCAGGTTTTTAAAAATACTTTTAATGCGCACTGCTTTTTTTTATTTTTACGAAAATGATATTTGAGTGAGATTTTTGTTACGGAGAGACAGGAGCAATTATTGAAGGGGAACATTTTTCATCATTCTTTTTATTCGATGGGGACAAGATTCAGCCTGCTCTTTATCCATCCCGATGAATCACTCTGTGAGAAGTATGCAGGAATCATAACTGCTGAAGTAAAGAGAGTTGAAGAAAAATTGAATTACTTCAGCGGGAGAAGCGATATAACTTATATTAATAAATATGCGTTCGAAAGAGAGATAAGATTAGACGAAGAAATATTCCACCTGTTAAAAAAGTGCGATGAATACAATATGATTACGGAAGGCGCATTCGATATAACAATGAGGAGTATAATTGAATTAAAAAAATCAGGCGAGAGTGCCGATCCGGACCGCATTTCCTGGAGAAATTCTGTTTACCTGACAGACGATCAAAAAATTAAATTCAAATCAAGAACGGTAAAGATAGATCTGGGCTCTTTGGGAAAAGGATACGCATTGGAAAAAGCGGAGTCGATTTTGAGTCCCTCCCCCATCAACAACATCTTTATAAGTTTCGGAGAAAGCTCGATACTTGCGATGGGTAATCACCCGAACGGCGGTGCGTGGCAGGTAGGTATAAACAATCTTATGGATAACGGCAGTTCTATTTATAATTTTGATCTTGTGGATGCATCCGTCTCCACATCTTCCAACTATACCGTCGATGATCTCGGCCAGATTTCTCTTAACATTAATGTAATAGACCCTGTAAAAAAAGAAAATGTAGATAAAATAAAAAGCGTGAGTGTAAGATCCCGCTCGCCGCTGCAAGCAGAAATTTTATCTACGGCATTTTTAGCTATGAACGAAGAACGGATAAAGACTGTTACGGATCGCTTTGAAGATGTGAGCGCCGTACAGATAGATTATCTGCAGCAAAAGAAGATAACAATTTATTAATCGATACCGCGTCATTCGGCGGACTAAAAAGATAAAAGAAGATGGATAATTTATTTTTGATTAACAGACGGGAATTTTTAAAAAAGATTTCAGCTTTTGCCGGTTCAACGGCGGTTGTAGCATCGATGCCGTGGCTCAAAACATTCAGCAACGATCTTCACGGAAAATCTCCTAATGAAAAAGTGAGATTGGGGGTTATAGGCGTGGGCGACAGAGGCAGGGCGCTTCTATTGAATCTTCAGGCGTTTATGAATGAGGCTAATGTGGAGATAGCCGCCGTTTGCGATAATTATGAACCGAATTATCAGCGGGCGATAAATATTACGGGCGGCAAGGCAAAAGCATTTTACGACTACCGTAAACTTCTCGAAATGAAGGATCTGGACGGTGTAATAATTGCAACTCCGCTCCATGAACATAAACGAATGACAATCGATGCACTGAATGCCGGTATGCATGTCTTCTGCGAAAAAGCAATGGCAAGATCAATAGATGATGTTAAATTAATGTATGATGCCCACGTAGAAACAAAAAAAATTTTGCAGACGGGCCATCAGAGAATGTTCAGTCCTGTATACTTAACGGCAATCGATAAAATTCACAGCGGCGGTCTTGGACAGGTGACGCACATGCGTGCCTTCTGGCACCGGAACGGAGACTGGAGAAGACCCGTTCCAAAAGGGCATCCTGAATTAGACAGAAAAATTAATTGGCGTTTGTATGATGAATATTCGGCGGGATTGTTCACAGAACTTCTTTCACATCAGATGCAGGTGGCTAACTGGGTAAAAAAATCGTATCCGGTTTCCGTGGTTGCTAACGGCAGTATTAATTTCTGGAAACAAGGGCGGGAAGTGTACGACGATATCGCCTGCATTTTCGATTATGAGGACGGAACTCAATTTGTCTACGATTCTATAAACAGCAACAAACACTACGGCATTGAAGAACAGATCCTCGGAAGCAAGGGCACAATGGAATTGGAGATGAATAAGATTTATTCCGAAACGCCCCCGCCTCCGCCGGCGATTTTAAATCTGATAAACGACATAGAGAAAGGGGTCTTCAGAACAATACCAATCGGCGGTGCAAGCTGGATTCCGGAGACTGCCTCAAATTATCACGGAGAATTCATCGAGCAGAATTATAAAATGGATGAATCAAAACTTCAGCTCGAAGCTTTTGTAAGATATATTAGAGAAGATAAAGCACCGGAAGAGCTTACACTTCAAGGATATTATTCCAGTGTTTGGGTGCTTCTGGCTGAACAGGCAGCTAAAACCAGAGAAAGAGTTGAACTACCTAAAAAATATTTGGTGTGACATGCGCGACTTAATTATTAAAAAAGAAATTCTGAGAAGAGAATTTATTATTTGGATGGTTCTATTTGCATTATCCTTTGTTCTGAATCTGTTTGCCATAATAAAATATAATTCAAATTGGATGGAACTTATTACTCAGATTCATATAGTTCTTTTTATTTCGCTATTCCTGTATGCATTTTCTGCAATTGTGAGAATTTTATATTCAGGCTTGCGCAATTTATACCGATCGTTTAAGAAACCGGCGGAATAAGGTTTCTGTTTTTAATCCAATTCTTAACGAATCCTCATTTGTACTTTTTAACTCTCTGCAAACCTTGCCATATTTTTTGAAGAGCGGAATAATATTTTTATTTATTATTCCGTATGGAATTTAGAACACACATTAAAGAAACGATAAAACTTTCACTCCCCATTTCGATTGGACAAATTGGGCATGTGATGTTAGGCGTTGTGGACAGTCTGATGGTTGGAAAGGTCGGATCCGCTTCACTCGCAGCCGCATCTTTAGTCAACGGAATTTTTTTCCTGATAATGGTTATCGGAATAGGGCTTTCGATGGCCGCAACGCCTTTGATAGCTATGGCCAAAGGTGAGAATAAATTTGAAGAATGCGGAAATATTCTCAATCACTCTCTCATAATTAATCTGATTTTTTCTTTCATTCTTATGATCGGTCTTTTCGGAATCTCTTTCATTATCCCGTACCTGAATCAGCCGAAAGATGTTGCCGATTTGGCCGTCCCGTACTTAAATATTCTTACAATTTCAGTAATTCCGTTTTTAATTTTCCAGACCTACAGACAATTCCTTGAAGGCTTGTCCATTCCTAATCCGCCGATGATTATTGCGCTGCTCGCAAATTTTTTAAACGCATTCCTGAACTGGATTTTTATCTACGGCAACTTCGGCTTTCCGGCGTGGGGCTTATACGGCGCAGGAGTTTCTACAACTTTAACGCGCTGGGTTATGGCATTCTCCCTTCTTTTATTTGCACTCAATTATGAAAGAGTAAAAAAATATAAACCGGGAATTAGGGTCGGTGAATACAG
>JAKAMT010000215.1 GCA_021812705.1 Bacteroidota bacterium
TGCTTTTCAGTTCTTCCTGAAGTTTTGCTATCTCCTCACCCAGAACCGCAGAAACTTTTTCGGCCAATTGTTCATCCAGATCTGTGGAGATATCGATATTAAACGCGCCTTCCGTATTCCAGAAGCGCAACCCAACATTCAGGCTGTTTATTCTTGACAGAACTTCCCTAACGAGCCGTTCGGCTATGTTTTTAGGTTCGGATTCGAAATTCAGTTTAATATTGCTGAGCGAAAATTTTGCCGACGCATCAATCTTGTCGCCCGGGACAGTAATTTTTACATCCGTGTTCATGAACGCATCGGAAATTTTTGACGGAAGGAATTCTGAATTGCCGAGTGAAAATTCTCTAACGGGAACATTTGATAAAGATGCTTCAAACTGATCGAGCTGCTGTCCGCCTCTTCTGTCCATCAAGCCGGATAATTTTATTTTTCGGTTATTGTTCCCCGTTCCCTCCAGGTCGACAGTTATAGGCGCACCGCTGAGATCCTGATTATCGGAAATATTCAGCGCGTTCCCTTTAGCGTAAAAATAATCGGAAGCGGTTTTCTCCGTGCCGCCGGTAATATTTATTTTTTTTATCCATAGCTTTGGATATCCTCTATCCACCGGAAATCTAATATCCTGCCCTTTCATACGAGGAGGAGCTTCATAATCGGGCTTCGATTGATATTTCTGAACATTTGCGCGCGCTTCGTCTGCCCAATAGACATAATTTTTTGCGCGCCTGTACATTTCATTTCCGACCAATACCTGCGCCATTCCCTTTGTATTTATTGAAGGAAGACGCGCCATGCTTTTAAGTTTGTCGAAATCGGATTTAACAAAATCATCTATCTGTCCTATCGATGCATTCATCTTATCTATGTTGTTTTTTACGGAAACGCTTTTGTCATTAACCAATTTTGTAATTTCGTTCACGGTTTTGGTTGCGTTATCAACCGTCATTATCGCGTTTGTAATGCTTGGAACATCGCCAAGTTCAGCCGGATTAATTTCCGTGATCTGTTTCTCAAGTTCAAGCACTTTAGATTTTTCTTTTTCATAATCATTCTTTATCGAAGTCCATTCATCAGAAATTTTTCCAATTCCGTTTTTAAGTGTATCGATATGCTTTAAAGATTTCAGGTCGAGCATTTTCATCAGACTATCGGCATTGTACCCTTTCTTTATTTTAGCGATATCGAAAAGAGGAGTCGTATTGACAGTATTCTTGAACACATCGTCCACAAGATTAGAAAATGTAAGTTTTTTTCCGGCCAGGATGGCGCGTTTTTTTCTTTCCGGATCGATCGAGCCGTCCGTTGTGCGCTTGGTATCAAGAATCAGATTATCGATTGTCAGTTCATCAATAATGTACTTGCCTCTCAGGAGCTGATTAAAATCAAGGGCGAACTTAACATGCCCTGTTTCAAACAGATTGCGCCATGGATCATGCGGATCTGCAGCGCTCATTTTATCCCATTCAATTCCGAGTGGAGAAAAAATGAGTGAAAGATTTTCAATTTCCACTTTTGCGCCGACCACTTCTTCCATTCCGTATTCAAGTCCGGATTTTATCCAGCGGTTATGGAAAAGGATTACCACAATTATAAACGCTGTGAGAGGGACGGATACGATGAGCAAAAATTTCTTTCTCAATTTAATCCTCCCAGGCTCTTAATTTTTCTGTAGTACCCGACGAATTTACTCTGGTCCAGAATTTTATAGATCTTCCATTTTTTCAATTTCTCATGAATATGTTTTCTATACTCTATTACAAAATGTTTCATTCCAAAATATATAGGCATAAAAAGAATGAGCGCGGCGATAAAACTTCCCATCACCACAGTATTGTTGAACCGTGTCAGAGGAGCCAGGGGAGCGTTATACATTGCGGTGTAAATTCCACGCAGCGGACCGATGCCGGTCAATAAAAAATACCCCAGGGCATGAAAAGCGGGATCGAAAAGGAAAGCGAGAATTTTAAAAAATGTTACCGCAACCAGCGCGCTTGATAAATTAACATCCAGAATCAGAATGATAAGCCAAATAATTAATCCCTGCAGCGTGAACATGGGCGACAATCCTATTATGGAACCGAGCGCAAATCCGAATGCGATCTGACGGGGTGTCTGCCCGTCCGCCAGCACTTTCAGAAAATCTTTGATGAATTTTAACCAGAACATTTTTTACTCTGAATTATTTTGAACCGGTGAAAAAATATATTAATCCCGAGGCAGATTCAAGGAGCCGCATCACAGCCGGATTTGGAATTTATTCTGGGCTTATTGCGTTATTTATTCATTGAGCTGTTTTTTTGATAACTTTGCATTGGTCATTCAGTCCAAATCCGAGAACAAAATGTTTCTGTTTTTAAATGGCAATATTCTCAAAAGCGAAGAAGTAAGAATCTCCCCTTTCGACAGGGGATTTCAATTCTCAGACGGCGTTTACGAAGTGATAAGATATTACCCGAAAAAATTTTTTGAACTTGAATCCCATTTGACAAGATTGAAATACAGCTTAAGCGAGATGAGAATTTTCATTCCGGATCTGAGCGGAATTGAAAATTCTCTGCTTGAACTTATTGAGCTGAACGGAATTGCCGGGGAAGAATCGATAGCGTATATTCAGATCACACGCGGAACGCAGTATCCGCGCAAACATTCATATGCCGATTCAACCGAACCCACTTTTTTTATGACCGTTGAAAAATTCCCATCTAAAAAGAATGAGATGCAGAACGGGATAAAAGCCGGTTTGGAAGAGGATATACGCTGGCACAGATGCGATATAAAATCGACCGCGCTTATAGCGAATGTTATGTCGAGCAGAAATGCCGCCGAGAAAGGATTTACAGAAATCATCTATCACAGAAACGGATTTATTACAGAAGGGGCGCACACAAATGTCTGCGTTATAACAGGCGATACAGTAATAACGCCTCCGCTCAGCAATTTTATACTCCCCGGCATTACAAGAAAATTGGTCCTGGAGATCTGTGCCGAAAGCGGAATTACATATTTTGAAAAAAATATTTCAGTCGATGAGCTGAAGAGATCGGATGAGATTTTAATTCTGGGTACAACAACTGAGATAACTCCGGTAATAGAGATTGACGGAGAAAAAATCGGGAACGGCAAACCGGGACCGTTATGTAAAAAACTACAGCAGGAATATCAAAAATTATTTTTATCAAACAACAATCGTTAAATTAATTTATAGAGAGTTTTTATGAGCAATCTTTTTTCACCATTACAGATCAGAGGCATTGAATTTAAGAACAGAATTTTTCTGGCGCCAATGTGCCAGTATTCAGCCGTTAACGGTATGCCGAACGAATGGCATCATGTTCATCTTGGAACCCGGGCTGTTGGAGGAGTGGCGTTAACTTTGTCTGAAGCAACAGCGGTTTCGCCCGAAGGGAGAATAACTCCTAACGATCTGGGCATCTGGAACGATTCATTTATAGGAGCGTTCAAGAAGATCAATGATTTTATCGCGGCGCAGAATTCCGTTCCCGGAATTCAGTTAGCTCATTCAGGAAGGAAAGCGTCAACTCACGCGCCGTGGATAGGTGACAAAAAAGTTTCTGCGGAAGAGGGAGGCTGGATTCCGTTGGCCCCAAGCGCAATTCCTTTTTCCGATTCTTATCATACGCCAAAAGAGATGAGCCGGGATGAGATTAAGGATTTGATTAATAAATTCAGTGATGCGATTAGACGCTCTATCGAAGCCGGATTCAAAGTAATCGAACTTCATTTTGCTCACGGATATTTGGTTCATGAATTTCTCTCACCCCTTTCAAATAAAAGAGAAGATGAATACGGCGGTTCATTTGAAAACCGATGCCGGCTCGCGCTTGAGATTACGGATGCGG
>JAKAMT010000216.1 GCA_021812705.1 Bacteroidota bacterium
ATTGTTTTTTAATTTATAAAATTTCAACTATTCACAATTCACTATTTACTATTCACCAAATATATTCAACACCCTTCAATCCCGATCCTCCACAAAATACACCATTCCAGCCGCTACGATCATTGATATTCCGCCAAGCACTAAAGCATAGATCGCTTCGTTCGCAAAAAGATGTTTTACGAAAAATCCAAGTATAGCCGCTGCGGTAATCTGCGGAATTACAATGAAGAAATTGAAGATTCCCATGTAAACGCCCATCTTATTTTTAGGCAGTGCGCCCGTCAGTATTGCATACGGCATGGCAAGTATAGACGCCCAAGCCAGTCCTATTCCCAATTCTGAAATCAGGAGCAATTTAGGATCTTTGATAAAATAAAATGACGCCAGTCCAATGCCGCCTATCAATAGACTTATCATGTGCACGGTTTTTCTGTTAGTCCTCTTTGCCAGCCAGATCAGAAAGAAAGCCATCACTGCGGCAAAACCATTATACACAGCCATCAATACACCCACCCAATCGGCGCCTTCATTATACAATGCCGATGTGGTATCAACTGCGCCGTAAATATGTTTTGTCACTGCTGAAGTTGTATAAATCCACATTGCAAATAAAGCAAACCAGGAAAAAAACTGGACATAAGCTAATTGGACCATAGTCTTAGGCATCTTATAAAGATCATTTACAACCGCGACCAATCCGTTGTCAGTTTTCGAAGAGTGCGTCAAATAACCCGTTGCCAATTGCAGAAGTCCGAAAGCAGTAATACCTCCCAGGAACACGCCAATACCGTAATCCATGAATATGAAAAAATAGAAAAGAATGAATAAAATTATTCCAATCACCGTCCAGATTAATCCGTTCTTGTAAAATTTAGAATGACTTATCAATCCATCATTTGCAGCGGATCTGTTTTTATATTCATCATCGCCGCTGTTATATTTTTCCAATTCTTCCGGGGAATACTCCTTTGACCGTAGAACAGTCCACAACACGGCAAAAAAGAAAACGAGTCCGCCGATATAGAATGAGAATTTCACAGAGGCGGGAATTTCTCCGGCAGGAGCTGTATTGCTTATTCCAAACCAGTTCTTCATCATATACGGAAGTCCCGAAGCAATTATTGCACCTGTGCCGATGAAAAAACTCTGCATCGAAAATCCCATTGTTCTCTGTTCAGCGGGCATCATATCACCGACGAACGCGCGGAACGGTTCCATAGAAATATTAATCGAAGCATCCATAATCCAGAGCATTCCCGCCGCAATCCAAAGTGCGGGCGAATTAGGCATTACAAGCAGGGCTAATGAAGCTAATATCGCGCCCGTTAAAAAATAGGGTCGCCTTCTGCCCAATCTGTTCCAGGTTTTATCGCTCATGTGCCCTATGATCGGCTGGATTATCAATCCGGTAACCGGCGCGGCGATCCAGAGTATCGGAATCTCGTCTATGCTGGCTCCTAGAGTTTCAAAAATTCTGCTCACATTTGCGTTCTGTAGAGCAAAACCAAACTGTATACCAAGAAATCCGAAACTCATGTTCCAGATCTGCCAAAAACTTAAACGCGGTTTCTGCATCTGTGATTCCTCTGAATTTATTTGTAATAGACTTTATATTTCCAAGGACCTAGTTCCGCCGAATAGGCTTCTTTAATTTTAAGCTTATCATCTTTATCGAATAAATTTTTTAATCCCGGCATCAGTTCCTTGGTTTCAATTTTTACGTTTTCATTTTTAGGCGAAACATTGAATAACGAGAATACCATTGAAGCCCCCTTCTCTCTTATAAATGCCAGGACATTTTCGTTTCCCGTTTCCAGAAATTTTATATCACCGCCCGCTTCCCCGTTCCATAACGCCCGGTTGACTTTTTTCAGATGATTTAATTTAGTGTAGATCTCTCTCATCTGATCTGCTTTCCAGTCAATAGTATCCTTGTCAAAAAAGCGGAGCCGTTTATTCATTCTGATCTCCTGCCCCGTATAGATCAACGGCATACCGGGCACTGTTCCGCACATCACGGCGAACATTTCCGCCCCATCGCCGAGCCTTTCAAATTCAGTCCCCTGCCATGTATTCTCGTCGTGATTTGAAGTGAAGACCATTCTGTAATCGCCCGGCTTATATTCTTTTTTCTCCTGCTCGAAATACTTTTTAATATCGGCAGCATTCTTTTTTCCTTTTCCTATCTCATTGAATACATCTTTAAGCTGCCAGTTATAAGTCATATCAAACGCTTTATGAATAAACGGTTCATTTGCTTCGGCAAGCATAAATACATTTTTTGTTTTGGATAATTGTGTTCTCGCTTCAATCCAGAAATCGATAGGAACCATTGCCGCAACGTCGCAGCGGAAACCGTCTATTCCGCAATCTTTTACCCAGTAATTCATTGCATTTATCATTGCCTGGCGCAGATCTTTATTATCGTAATTAAGATCAATTACATCCTGCCAATCTGCTACTGGTGGAAAAAACTTTCCTTCTGAATTTTTATTATAATATTCGGGATGAGTTTTAGTCCACACATTATCCCATGAAGTATGGTTTGCCACCCAGTCGACAATAAGATGCATATTTAATTTGTGAACCTCGGCAACCAGATGTTTAAAGTCATCGACCGTTCCAAATTCCGGATTAACCGCATTGTAATCTTTAACTGAATAATAGCTTCCAAGGCTTCCTTTTCTGTTTTCAACGCCTATAGGATTTACCGGCATGAGCCAAAGAATATCCACACCCATCTTTTTTAATTCCGGCAGATGTTTTTCAAATGCTTTGAAAGTTCCTTCTTTTGTATACTGTCTTACGTTTACCTCATAGATGACCGCGTTTTTGCTCCATACCGGCGGGTGGAATTTTGTTCCGGCGGCAAATATCGGTGCTGCAATAATGAGTGAAATTATGAATAGGGAGTTATTTATAAGCGGGTATGATTTTATTTTACTCATATGAGCTCTCGCATATTTAGAATATTGTGGCCAACAATATAATAATTCTGTATTTGAACTACTTATTGGGAATAGTCAATCGTGAATGGTGGATAGTACAAGTTTGTACAACATCTTGTTTAATTGTTGAATTGTGCAGAATCATCGAACGACCATTTGATTGTTGAATCGATCACTTTGTGATGATTCTTATTGGGGCGAGATTTGTTGAATGAAGAATTATAGCATGATGTTGAATTAGATTAGAAAATAAATATTGTTGAACTGTTGAGACAAAATAGAAAAATGACATGCTTGTTGAATCGACTATTTCTTATTCTAGTAAGAATCCTATAATTAAATAAATGCAGTCCGAGCAAAGTCAAGGTGGAGTCATCCCAAGCGAAGCCGAGGGATGAACTTTGACATATAATTGTATTGGTTCAGCGTGAAATGGAATTTCGATTTAGTTAAATAAGGTGAAAAAGATGTCGGATTAAGTTGAAAATCAACAAACATTTCTCACCTCGTATCTGGCCTGTTTAGCCGATTGCAATTTAATATTTCTGGCTTCAAGTTTCTCAGTAATTCTGTTTTTCAAAAAATCATCCGGAGTTAGGTAAAATAAAGAACTATGCAACCGCATATTATTATAGTAATCGATAAAATCAGAAATTTGTTTTCTTGCATCATCAAGATTGATTAGAGATTTAGCAGCTAAACATTCTTCGTGAATGGTTCTATGATAACGCTCGATTTTACCATTGCTCTGCGGATAAGCAATCGAAGTTCTGATATGCATAAGTCCAGCCAGTTTAAGGTATTCTGAAAAGTCCTTAGAGATGAACTGAGAACCGTTGTCGGTAATGAGCCGTGGCCTAGCAAGCGGATATTTTTCTAATGCTCTCTGAATGGTTATTTGA
>JAKAMT010000217.1 GCA_021812705.1 Bacteroidota bacterium
TGATCACCTGATCTAAGTTTAAGTTAACCTCCGCAATTTTTGAATCAACGCCGAATTCTTTGTTTATTACAGTTACAAATAAATCATTGCTGCCAGACAGTACCGCATATACATTTACATTCAAATTATTTTCGGCCGATAGAATTTTAACAGGCATCAATTTTCCCTTTGACGAAATATCAAATGCTTTTATCGCGTAGCCAAGCGGTCTTACTTCATAACCGTTTTTAGAGGTTACAAAGGAGGCATAATAGCAGGGATTTGTTTTTTCTCCTGCGGCTACGCTGTCACCCGTATGAAAATTGATACCCGCCGAATTTAACTGCGCCCATTGATATAGAAAGTCCAATCCCCAAAGCGATGCGGCGAAAGTATTGCTTACATTAGCCGCCCCGCCATTGTAAAAGTTGTTCGCTTCTTCAATTCTGTATTTTATGCCGCTGGATTTTAACGCCGGCGCAATATTGCCGTAAAATTTTTCGTACAATTTGGTCCACTCTTTGGAAAGCATTGCTCTTCTCGCATCCGCGGGATCCTTTACCTTATTTCCTCCCCCTCCTGGATATGCATGCTGCGTTAGATATTTAATCAGTCCCGATTTTCCGAAATCTTCAGCGAACAAATTGACCCATTCAGCTTTGCCCGGAGTAATGCTGGGTCCGCAAAACTTAACCTTAGGAGAATATTTTTTTATGAGCGAAGTATATTTTTCAAATTCCTTTTTAAATACCGGATATTCCTTCGCAAAAACATTCGGTTCATTTCCAACTGCATAACAGTCCACCATTTTGGAATATCTTTCATCAATATATTTCACAATTGCCGCCGCGTTTTCAGAATTGCCCTCTCTCAGCCGGAGCGTGTAAATAACCTTAACACCGGCAGCTTTAACAAAGCCAAAAAAATTATCAATATCCTTAAAGTTTGGGACCGGCACACTCGGTCTGTCTGCTGTGCTTCCACCTACGCGCAGACTTTTAATTCCGAAAGTTTTAAATAATTGGATCAATGCTTTATTGTTTTTATCAAAAAAATATTTTCCGTCTTTACCGGGCAGAAGTTTTTCCATTTCAAAACTGAGACCGGCAAAATCATCAGGAATTACTCTGCCAGAATCATTAAGGTCCACACGAATTGACAAAACGGATTGTGGATGGACCGTTGCTGCAAGTAGAATTATCATTAAAAATATTTTGAAATGAAACTGATTCATGCATTTATTCCTACAACTGTAAAAAAAATATTTTATAAATAATTTATTAGTCTATCTAAGTAATGCGGCAGCGCACCAGAGAAGCGGCGCCTGTCCATGCAGATCACCCGTGCTTCTTGGGCGGTCAATATAATATTGAAAACTATTTTTCTTGTTTGTTCCGATGCATACTTCCCTTATGTCGGAATTTTCATCGATATATTTAATAAGTCCCAGCCAAGCTTTTCGCGCTGCCGGGCCGTAAATCTCGGCATCCAGCCATCCGTTTTTAACGCCGGTTATAAAGGCGAAAGTGAACATTGCCGATGAAGAAGTTTCCGCCCAGGAAAGTTCCGGCTTATCGATCAACTGATGCCACATTCCGTGATTGTCTTGATATTTCAGAAGTGCGGCCATCATTTTTTTATAACCATCAAAAATTTTATTGCGTAATGGATGCGCAGAATTCATACTCCTCAAAAGTTCGGTCATGCCGGCAGCCACCCATCCGTCGCCTCTCCCCCAAAAGAATGGAACATCCGGAGCGTGATAGAACAATCCATTTTCTCTTTGAAGTGTATCAAGATATGTACTCATCTCAAAGGCAGCTCTATTCAAATATTTTTCATCATTCGTTGCTCTAAATGCCTGAATCTGCAATGCAGTAATCATAAACATATCGTCAATCCAGAAACGCGTTTGTTTCGTTAATCCATTCGCATCAGGATTTTCCCACTGTTTATCGGCAATTGCTATTCCCATGGTCAGCGCGCGTTCATCTTTAGTTTGGATATATATTTCGAGCGGGACAGATCCAAAGACAGAATGATCAACGTGGTCTGGCTTAGGAACAAGTTTGGATTCTTCATTATAAAACGGTTCAAATTTTTTCGTAAGCTTTTCTAAAAGATTTTTATCTCCATTTTCTTTTGCAAATGTTAACGCTCCATACCACGCGCACACCTCCGGATAAGGAATCGATTTAACGGGGGTTGTTCTTCCCCATCCGCCGTGCGGAGTTTCAACGAATCTATGAGCCGCTTTAGCGCCCACCTCTTCTGGTGAAGTTCCTTTTTCCCACGATGTGAAATAATTACCATAGTCTTTTTGAACTGAAGAACTTGTGCAGCCGGAGAAAAGATAGGTGAGGGAAATAATTAATATAAGATTTAGAATATTTCTCATATTTACACCATGAATTAAATGAGGGGATATAAAATTGCGCAGAGCATTTCATTAATAACCGCGCCCGCTTTTTAGAAGCGGGCGCATATAAGGATTAATTACCAAATAAACATTTTATTAATTTCAACGTACTCTAGTATGAAAAACCGAACGATATTCTGTGAATGCCGTCAAAGTATTTCATTGTTGAATACGAATAATCTACTTTAACATTTACACCGGCAAAGTTCTGCATTAATCCCAATCCGGCAGTAAATCCTTCATTATCATAATTGAATTTATATCCGGCACGCAGGAATACCGAATTCATAAAAGAATACTCTGCGCCGAGATTAATTCTATCTGAATAATCTCTAGGATGAACTGCGTCCACGGAAATCAGAAGCGGATCTTCATGCTTTCCTATAAAATCCATAACGTCCATTGCAAATCCGATTGTGAATGTCAGTGGAAGTTCAAACCCATCTTGGTAATACTTAAATTCGGGAGAGAAATTGCGGACAGACATACCGAGCCGGAAACTTTTCCAGCCGGGATAAAAGATTGTTCCGAAGTCGAAAGCAAATCCCTTTACTTCATTTCTTTGAAGAGTACCGGTTGTATCTATGTAGCTGTCTCCCAAGTGCTGGTAACAGTATTTCACCTGACCGCCGATCATAAATTTATCGGTCAACGCTTTGGCATATGACAATCCTACAGTATAAGCGCCTACGCTCAATTTTCCAGTCTCAACATAACCTTGCGCGTTAGTGGCATATCTTGTTCCTATAATATCATCGCCGTAGCTTGCAGTCATAAAACTTAAACCGACTGTTCCCCAATTTTCCATATTATACGCGGCGGCTCCGCCAAGATAAGAGATATCTGCAATCCATTGAGTGCGAATTACATTGAAATCCCAGGTATTTTGCATCTTAGCCAAACCAGCGGGGTTATAAAATACGGAAGAAGCATCGTTGTTAATCATTATATAACTACCGCCCATCGCAGCTGCGCGTGCGCTCATATCGATCTTCAAAAACTGAAGACCCGATTGAGCAACTTTTTTAATTTGCGCATTCGCAGGCACCGTTAGCATAGCAATCGTTATGCAAACGGTCAATAAAATTTTCATCTTTTTCATAATTCTATTCTCCGTTTAACGATTATCTGACAATTAAGAATTTTACATTTTTAACTTTGCCGTCTGGCGTTGTAACGTTCGCTATGTAAAGTCCGCTTACCGGTCTTTGACCGTCGCTTGTTGCCTGCTGATCATTCAATATACTTCCGAGTCCCCAGCTTTCATCGCCGGTTCCCGATTTATGTTCCAGCGTTCTGATCAAATCTCCGCTCTCGGAGAAGATACGGATAGTACATTCCGGAGGAAGATTATAGAACATAATTTTATTGGGTTCACCCGGAAATTGGAGTTTAAGATCAGAAGCTTGCAGACTAAACGGATTTGGCACAACTCTAATTTGATC
>JAKAMT010000218.1 GCA_021812705.1 Bacteroidota bacterium
AATTTGATTATAAAAGAGAGAGATAGATTGTGATACGCTGACTACCCCCTTTGAGCCCCCCTCTACTTACCCCGCTGTGTAATCAATTCCAGAAATTTAAACCTACAGGAATTAATTCCGGCATCAATTTAATTATTAAATCTCATTCGACAAAACAAAATTGCAATTCCAAAAAATTTTTTTTTGATTTGACACAGACATTTCATAAAGAGTCTCAAAAAGATTAACTTCTTATCGATAATAATGGGCACAGGTCTGTCCAAAGGTCAATTTTTGTCAAAGGGAAATAAAATATTACTCCTCGTAGAAGATGATGAACTCCTCGCTATGACGGAATCCAGATGGCTTAAAAGAGCCGGCTATGGTGTTCTTCATGCCAAAAGCGGAGAGGAAGCTATCTCCAAAATGAGATCGGATTCCGGTCTGATTGATCTTATTCTAATGGATATAAATCTGGGGAGCGGCATTGACGGTACAGATGCCGCAAAGGAGATACTAAAAGAGTTCGACGTTCCCCTCCTCTTCCTCTCATCCCATACCGAAAAAGAGGTGGTCGAAAAAACAGAACAGATTACTTCTTACGGTTATGTGGTTAAAGATTCAAAAGAAGTGGTTCTGCTGGCTTCCATTAAAATGGCATTTAAACTTTTTTATGCCAATAAGGCGATTAAAGAGAAAGAAGAAGAACTTGCAAAAAGCCAGGCGCGGCAGTTGAAAGCAGAGGTAATTTCGGGCGCCGGCAATTATGAACTTCATATACAGTCAGGAAAAATGATCGTATCAGACGGAATGATGAAGGTCTTCGGGTTGAATTCCAATAACGTCAGTCTGGAAGATGTAATTGAGCTTGTGCTTCCTGAATATAAAGAGATTTACCTGAACGCATTAAAGGATCTAATTGAAAAAAACCTTCCTTACAATATTGTCTACCTTATACAGAATCCGGTAACTAAGAAATTTGAATACATTCATTCAACGGCAGAGCACGATAAGGAGGAGAATATTGTTTTCGGCGTTATTAAGGATTTCACACGCAGAAAATCCGCCGAGGATTCTTTGAAAGCCGAACGGAATATGCTGAGACTTCTTATTGATAATATACCGGACAAAATATTTTTCAAAGACGCAGAAGGAAGATACATTCTTAACAACGCAAGCCATCTAAAAAGGTTAGGTGTCGGATCTCAGGAGGAAGTTCTAGGCAAAAATGCATATGATTTCTTTCCCGAAGAGGCGGCCAGCGAGTTTCTGAAGGAGGAAATGCATCTCATTAAGACCGGGATTAAGATAGAGGATAAACTGGAAATTCTTCCCGATAACAAGAACGGAGAATTACTTTATTACTTGACAAATAAAATCCCTATCAGGGATGAGAACGGAAATGTAACAGGTCTTATAGGAATAAGCAGAAATATAACTGATATAAAGAGACATGAATTAATTTTAAAGGAGAGCGAGAGCAAATACAGAATGCTCTTCGAACTTGGCTCCAGCGCCTATCTTTTGATTGATACGAAGACGGGACAGATAATTGAATCGAACAGAGCGGCAAGCGAGCTATTCGGATATACACACGAAGAGTTGGTCAAGATGAAGAATTATCAGCTCTCTGCAGATCCGGAAGAAACGAAAAAAAATAATGAAGAAACCCCGGTGCTTCAGCGGCCTCACCACAGAATCTTAAGAAAAAAAGAGGGAACCACATTTCTTGCAGAATTAATAAGAAGCTATTTCGATTTTCAGAATCTCAGCGTTCATCTTACTACAATTAAAGATATAAGCGAAAGCAGAAAATTTGAGCAGGCGATTCTGGAGAACGAAGAAAGATGGAGATCGGCTGTAGAGGGAAGCAACCAGGGATTGTGGGATTGGAATCTGGAAACAAATGAAGTCTACTTTTCAAAACTGTGGAAAGAGATGCTCGGATACGGCGAAGAGGATATACCGAACAAGCTTGAATCATGGTCAACTCTAGTTCACCCCGATGATATGCCGCACGTTTCAGAGGAGCTTAACCGGCACCTGAAAGGAAAAACTAAAAATTACTCGTGTGAACAGAGGATTTTATGCAAGGACGGGACTTACAAGTGGATACTGGATCAGGGAAAAATAATTAATTATGACAGTGCCGGTAAACCGGTGAGGATGGTGGGAACACATACGGATATTTCCGCAATCAAATTAGCCGAACAAAAATTAAGAGAGTCTGAAGAGATATTCGCGGCGGCGTTTCATAACAGCTCCGCAATGATAGCTCTCTCCACTCTCAAAGAAGGCATTTATATAGACATTAATGAACAGTTCCTGCACACTTTGGGCTATTCGAGCCATGAAGTGATTGGGAGAAGTTCTAACGATCTGGGAATTATTTGCGAAAGAAGAGACAGGGATACAATAATAAGAGAGATTGAGAATAAGGGATTTATTTACGGTTATGAATGCAAATTTAAGACGAGATCGGGCAAAGAAATAGATGTGATGATTTCTTCCGTAGTGATTACAATAAAAGGAGAGTCCTGTTTACTCTCCACTCTTGTGGATATTACCGGAAGAAAGAAGATGGAAGAGGGACTGCTGAAATTCAAGATGAGTCTGGAGCATTCGGATGATGCGGTTTTCATTACGGATAAAGAAGGTGTAATAGAGTACGCGAACAACGCATTTACAAAAATTTACGGTTATGAAACGGAAGAAGTTATAGGAAAAACCCCCCGTGTGATAAAATCCGGATTGGTCCCCGATTCCGATTACGCCGGATTCTGGCAAAAGCTTCTTGCAGATAAGACTGTGATAAATGAGATACCAAACAGAAGAAAAGACGGAAGGATTATAACAGTCGAGGGATCCAACAGTTCAATATTAGACGACAACGGAGAAGTGATCGGATTCCTGGGGATACACCGTGATATAACTGACCGTAAAAAAGCAGAACTTATACAGAGAGTAATTTTCAATATATCCGCATCCGTATTAACGGCTAAAAGTATTGAGGAATATATCAGTCTTATAAGAGAACAGCTTGCATCGCTGATGGATACCACAAATTTCTACGCGGCATTTTATGATGAGACTACGGGAATGCTTTCAACTCCTTTTGCCAAGGATGAGATGGACGAAATATCCGAATGGCCCGCGGAAAAATCTTTGACGGGTTTTATTGTGCTGAACAACAGATCTCTTCTGGCAACGCAGAAAGATATAATGGAGCTTCACAGTAACGGGTTGATTGACATAATAGGCACCCCGCCTGAGATATGGATTGGCGTTCCGTTGCGTGTGGGTGAAAAAGTGATAGGGGCAATTGTTCTGCAGGATTACAAGGATGTAAACGCATTTGATGAAAAGAGTCTTGAAATTTTGGAATTCGTTTCAGGTCAGATTTCTTTTTCGATCCACCGTAAAAAAATTGAAGATGCCCTGCAGGAGAAGCAGGACATACTTAACGAGGCACAGAGAATAGCGCATATAGGAAGCTGGAGCGCGAACGCTTTGACGGGAATTTTTTCGTGGACGGACGAAATGTTCAATGTATTCGGAGTGGACCATGAGATATTCGTCCCCACTTTCATTTCAATTTTAGAACTGATTCATCCGGATGACAGAGAATTATTCGAGCACTCGCTTAGAAGGCAATTCAAGGGTGAGTTGGAGAAAGGTATTGAATTCAGGATCTTCACTTTCAACGGATCGACCCGGTTTTTAAGTCTGTCCGGCGCGCCGGCTTATAACGATAACGGAGAAGTGATAGGCGCTATAGGCGCGGTTCAGGATATTACGGAGAGAGTTGAAGCGGATATAAAGTTAAAGAGATACATGGATGAGCTCAAAGAGATCAACGCG
>JAKAMT010000219.1 GCA_021812705.1 Bacteroidota bacterium
GAGTAGGTCTCTCATAATTAGGCTGCCGCCTCTGCTCTGTCTGTACCTGCGGTTCCGAAGGGCGTTCTACCCGGTTCGGTCTGTCAATAGACTGCGGTCGTTCCCGAATTATTTCTCTCTGAACTTTTTCCTGTTCGCGAGTGTCAATTCTTTCCTGTCTGTTCATTCTCCGGTTTTCAGCTTCTATTCTCCCCCTCTCTCTTTCAGATTCAATTTTGAATTGTTCGGAATTCATATTGCCGGGCTGATCATTCCTATAATTCCTCTCATCGCGTCTCGAGTCCCGATTCAACATTCTGTCTCGCTCTGCTGCAGCCGCGCGTTCAGTAATAACATTTCTTTCCTCATTGCGGACAACCGGGATATTGATTTTATCTCTCTCTAAAGAGGAGCGGTTCTCTCCCCTTTTGATATTGAACTGATCTACAGACCTGCTGCTTTCAACTTCCCTGTCGGATGGCCGGTATGAATAGATTCTGTCTCCTCTGTCTCTTCTGCTTCTGTTAAAATCTCTGAGGTTATCAATATTAGAGATTTCTCTTTCCTGAATTCTGTATCCACCCTTTCTCTCTATAAATGAACGATCAATGCCGCCGTTGACAATCCTGTCGCGGTCTGAATAGTAATTTGTTCTGTATTTAGTGCCGCCGAAAATTCTTCCGCATCTGTCGTCATCCAGAAAATATCGGTAGACTCGCGCATCATAGAAATGATTGTAGTCAACAAAATTCCAGTAGTTATAGTGGGAATGCCACCCTATTGAGAAGTGAATTCCAAGATTTAATCTGAATCCTGCATAAGGAGGAAGGGGCGCCCAGCCAATATAATCATCATCATAACGCCACTCTACCCATGAAGGACCCCATTCATAATCCGGAATCCAGATCCAACCGTAGTAATCGTCATTATACCATCTGCCGTAATGGTAAGTAGCCCATCCGAACGGTTCGTATGAATCCCAATACCATCCGTCAGAGGTCCAGCTCCATCGGCCTGATGCATAAGGACGCCAGTTCGAATAAACTCTGTTCGGACGCCAGACAATCAGATCATTGTCCAACTGAATCCACTCGCCGTATGGGCGAAGTGATGTATAAAAGAATCCGAAAGAAATCCCTACTCTCGGTTTTGCATCTAATCTTATAGCACTTAAAATGAAAAGTGCAGCTATTATCAAAATTGTCTTTTTCATGGCAAACCTCAATATTTGTGACAGTAATTAAGGAACAATGAGTGTGCCAGAGTGAAAAACTCTAAATTCGTTCATTATTTCACATTTTATAGGTGCGATGTTCACTGAAAAATACAGATTAGATAAATTATAATACAATAGAAAGAGGTTTTAAAAGCATGAATAAGGAATTAATCAGATCGCAATTGAAAGAGGGCATGAATCCCGATGAATATCTTGATTTTTTGAAATCTAAAAGCGAAAGGATTCCCGACGGGAATATGACCCCGGATGAGCTGAATGAACTGAATCTGTTCAAGTTAAATTATCAGCGCTCTTCCAGGATTAAAAAGAATTATCAGCCGGGAAACCGGATATCCGAATTACTGAGAAACAACAAGCACCGGCAGACATGGATGATAATAACGGAACCATGGTGCGGAGATTCGGCACAGACGCTTCCGTATATTTTCAAATTTGCAGAGATCAGTCCGCTAATAGATATAAAATTAATTCTTCGCGATTCGAACCTGGATTTAATGGATCTTTACCTTTCTCCCTCCGGAGCACGCTCGATTCCGAAACTAGTCTCCTTCAATGACCGGAGTGACGAGCTGTTTCAATGGGGCGCACGCCCATCTGAAGCGCAGGAGCTTGTGGAAAAACTGAAAAAAGATGGAATGCAGAAGGAACAGTTCCTGGAACAGCTTCATCTCTGGTATTCAAAAGATAACGGGAAAGCTCTGGAGACCGAATTTATACGCTTACTTGAAAAGATCGGTTAATAAAGTATTAAAGTTGAGTTGATCGGCGTTATTTATTTAATAACAACGTTTTATCTTTTTAAGCTGATAAGTAAATTCTATCTCTTCCCTGGTATCTTAAAAGCCACGCTTATCGTGGCATTGGTTTCAGCGGCTAAGCCGTTCTGTTTGCCGGGAGTAAATTTAGTCTTTCTGATTGCTATCTGTGCTTCCTCATCGCAGCCGTAACCTATCCCTTTAAGTACCTGAGTTCTGGTTACCCTCCCTTCCTGATTTATTGTAGCAATGATTTTGACAGTGCCTTCAATGCCGTACAACAATGCATGCTCCGGATAGATCAGATTCTGTTGTATGGTTTTCATTCCTCCCACCGGTTCGGGACATTCCTGTACATCGCAAAGAATCTCTTCATATCCCTCTTCCGGTTTAAACGCTAAGCTTGTTTCAGTTTTTACTTTTGAAAGAAGTTCGGTCTCTTCCCTTTTCTGAGCCTCAGTTTTTTTATCAGAGAACTCCTCTTTCTTTTCTATGGCTGCGGCTTTCATTTCATTATTCCGGCCGCTCTTCTGAGGAACCGGTTCTTCCTGTTTGATGACCGGTTTTTCAACAGCGGCTATTTCAGAGGGTACCGCTTCGAATATCTCTTTCTTTGTTACTTGTCCTGAATCATAGCTTATCAGTTCCGTCAGTATTCCTTCACTATTATAGATCCTATAGGCGCCGTCTTTTACACCCATCCGGGCAAAATACTCCAGTTTAAGCTTGCCCGATTCATAATATTCACGAACGAAGCCATTTAGAACGCCCTGACTGTAATTTTTTTCCGTATTTATCTTTCCATCCTGAAAATATGTGATGGCGGCACCGTCCAGAACATCATTAACGTATGAAGTTTCTGACTGGACATTACCGTTAGGATAATAGCTCTTAACTACTCCGTTCTGAGCGTTTGCAATACCAATCCAGAAACAGGCTGAAAGAATAAAGATGCTGAATAATATTTTCATTGAATTTTTCTTTTATCAATTCAAAGATACTCTTTTTTTAATAAAGTAAGCTTGTAACTGATTTTCTTCAAAACTCATCTCATAACTGCCAGCTTTCCGATAAAACTTGAACTCCGGTCCCCTTTTCTTAAAATCACTTTGTATAAATAAATTCCATTTGCGACAGGATCCGAGTCGGAATCTCGTCCATCCCATGGTATTTTATTGAATCCGTACCTTAGAGAGAACGGATCTGAATTAATAACTTTTATTATTCTGCCGCTGATAGTATATATCTTTATTTGCAGTTCATCAGGAACTTGAGTAAGCTCAAATGTAAAGCAGGTATTTTCTCTTAAGGGATTCGGATAATTATACAGATTCATAAGTTTTATTTCCCCAGAGACTGTAAATTTTTTAAGAGTACCGGCAGAATCAGGCAAATACCCGAATGCATTTTTGCCTAATACCTTCAGTTGATAATTCCCATCGTCCAATTGAGGGGCATAATTCACAACAAATTTCGGATTCGATTCAGAGAAATAATACCGGACAGCAGGATTGTTGGAATAGCTTATTCTCTTTGAATTAAGATAAAAATCGACAGCTGATGTGTCATTCACAGGTGAATTTGATTTTTCAGTAAGGAGAATTTTTATATCCGGTTTGGATGAAATATAGTCACCGTCAATAATTTCGAAATTGTCAATTAATATCTTCACCAAAGAAGGTGTAGTATTAGGTCTTATATAAACTGGAAAGCTGTAGCTGTTATTGTCCTCGAAGTGTTCATCTATTTCATTATCCGTATCGATATTAATTTTAAAATGAATTAGTCCGCGTAGATCCTTTGTGTCAAGTTTGATTGAGCAGTTCAATTTTCCTTTTGAAACCAGCGAGTCAATTCTTCTTGAATA
>JAKAMT010000056.1 GCA_021812705.1 Bacteroidota bacterium
TGTTACAAACGGAAAATATCCTCTTCTAATAGGGGATAGAGTAACTATAGGTCATAGCGTTACGCTTCACGGCTGCATCATTAAAGATCTTTCTTTGATCGGCATGCGGTCGGTTATTCTTGATGGTGCCGTCGTAGAAGAAAATGCGCTGGTCGCAGCCGGGTCCGTAGTAAAAGAGGGCTTTGTAGTTCCTGCCGGTAAATTGGTCGCAGGAGTTCCGGCAAAAATAATAAGGGATGTTTATGGAGAGGAAATCTCTGAATTCGAAAAATCGGCCGACCGGTATCTCGAATACACTAAAATAACCGTGGAAACATTTAGAAAAAATAATTATCAGTTTGATTGGTGATTCAGTGAAAAATCTGACCGTAGAAAGTGAAAAAGGAATTAAGGTTCATAAAAAGACTGTGCACAAACTTGTTGGATTGATTTGCATAGACCTGAAGTTGAATGTAAAATCTTTAGAGTTTAATTTTATTTCGTCTGAGTCGCTGCTGCAGCTTAATAAAAAATTTATGCGGCATAATTACAGGACGGATATATTAACCTTTGATTATTCTTCTGAAAAAAATAATTTAGACGGCGAAATTTTAATCTCTTTTGAAGACGCTTCTGATAACAGTAAAAAATACGGCGTTTCGGTCGATAATGAGTTGCTCAGACTCATTATTCATGGAATTCTTCATTTGATCGGATATGAAGATTCCACCGCTGTCAAAAGAAAAAAAATGAAAATGATTGAAGATGAATTGGTGAATAAATTTCAAAAATTCTCGAAAGGCTTGGCTATAAAGTAATGACATCAAAAATTGTAGAAGTGCTGGCGAAAATATTGGAAGGATTGGGCAATAATTCCACCATAGAGGAAGTGAACAGTTCGCTGATGAAAAGCAAACAGTTTGACGAACAGATCCTTGGTATAGCGTACAGCCTGATTTATGATAAAGTGCTTTCAAAAAAGAATTTAACGCCAGGCAATCCGAATAAAAAAAAATCGGGCATCCGTTTTTTGTCTGATTCGGAAAAAGAAGCGCTCGGATTCGAAAACTTAAATTATCTGCTGCATTTAGTTAATGTTGGTCTATTGGAATCGGATAATTTTGAACTGATCCTGGATCAGATTACCCTATTCCCAGAAAATAAAGTTACCAGACGTGAAATCAACTGGATTATTCTTCTTTCTCTTGTAGAATTCGATTCTGAAATATTGCCGGGAAGCAGAATGCTTCTCTATTCATCGGATACAGTAAATTAAAAGGTATATTAATGAGTAAAGACCTGATATTAGTTGAATCCCCATCCAAAGCAAAAACTATCAACAAATATGTCGGTAAAAAATATGTTGTCGAAGCCACGGTAGGCCACATCAGGAACTTGCCCAAGACAAAACTTGGAATAGATATAGATAACGGCTTTGAGCCGAATCTTGTAAATATCCGTGGAAAGGGAGATGTAATAAAAAAAATCAGATCTCTTGCCGGCAAATCGGATAAAATTTATATCGCAACTGACCCTGACCGCGAAGGGGAAGCGATCGCTCAGGACGTTGTGGATATTCTAACTGCCGCTCAAAAAGAAAAAATTGAAAGAGTACTTTTCAACGAGATTACTAAAAAAGCGGTAAATGAAGCCCTTAAGAATACATTAAAAATTGATGAACATTTAGTTACATCTCAGCGCGCCCGCAGAGTTATGGACCGCATAATAGGTTATCAGGTAAGCCCTTTCTTATGGAGAGCCGTTATTGAAGCTTATGGAAGCTCTCTATCCGCAGGAAGAGTCCAATCTGTGGCACTTCGGCTTATATGCGAGCGTGAAGAAGAGATAGATAAATTCATCCCGACAGAATACTGGTCGATTACAGCAGTCTTCACTACTGAGAAAGGTGAAGAACTTAGAGCAAAACTTTTTGAGGTGAATGGAAAGACAATAAAAATTCCTCCTAAACCCGAAATGACGGATCAGGATTGGGATGAATTTTTAAAAATCAATTTTGCCGTTACAAAAGCCGAACTTGCCAATAAAATTGTCGAGACGCTTCAAGCTCGCGATAATTTTATTATCTCGGATTTGACTAAAAAAGAAAGCAGAAAAAATCCGTATCCTCCGTTCATCACCAGCACACTTCAGGTTGAATCGTCAAGAAAATTACGATTCCGCCCAAGAAGAACAATGATGATTGCTCAACAGCTTTACGAAGGAATTGATCTCGGCGAAGAAGGAACTACCGGTCTTATCACCTATATGAGAACAGATTCTACCCGCCTTAGCGAAGAGGTTGTAGGGGAAGCGAGAAGTTTTATAAATGAAAAATACGGCGAAAAATATCTTCCGGAAAAACCAAAAACCTATGAACCTAAAAATAAAAAGAATGTTCAGGATGCCCATGAAGCTATCCGGCCCACATCTCTTAAATATACTCCGGAATTCGTAAAGGAATTTCTGGACGAGGCTCAGTTCAAACTCTATGAATTGATCTGGAAAAGATTCATTGCATGCCAAATGGAATCAGGACGTCTTGAGACAACTACGGTCAGCATCAAATCGGATGAATATCTATTCAAAAGTTCAGGCACTACAGTTTTATTCGACGGCTACATGACACTGTATGATGAGGAGCTTGAAGATAAAGAAGATCAAAACGGCAGCGGACTGATTCCGGCAGGATTGGAACTGAATCAGAAATTAAATTTGCAGAGCATCAATCCGAATCAGCATTTTACTAAACCGCCCGCACGGTATACCGAAAGCTCTCTCATAAAAGAACTTGAAAGCAACGGAATCGGCAGACCCAGCACCTATGCGATGATAATGGGTACTATAATTGACCGGAAGTATGTAGAACAGATTGAGCGGAAACTTATCCCAACTGATCTTGGTAAAAAAGTAAATGGAATTCTCGTTAAGAATTTTTCAAATATTTTCAATGTGAATTTTACAGCCAAGATGGAAGATGAATTGGACTTGATTGCAGACGGAGAAATAGGGTATCTGAAAGTGTTGAATGATTTTTATGAACCCTTCTCCAAAACATTAAAGGAAGTAGAATCTAATCTTGAGAAAATTAAATGCGATAAGTGCGGTTCGGATATGGATATAAAAATGGGCCGGTTCGGAAAATTTTTGGCTTGCACTAATTATCCCGAATGCAAAAATATCAAATCATTAAAAGAATTCAGTCCAAACGGGGGCGCACCGGAACTTACCGGAGACATATGCCCAAAATGCGGCGGCAATACTGTCTATAGAGAAGGAAAATTCGGACGATTTATTGGATGCGAAAAATATCCCGATTGCGATTTTACCAAAATAGTTACACTCGGCTTGAAATGTCCAAAATGTTCTGAAGGGGAAGTGATTACGCGCAGAACCAAACGGGGCAGAATATTTTACGGCTGCAACAGATATCCCGACTGTGATTTTGCCAGTTGGACTATGCCGAAGCCGAAAGAAAATGAAGAGGAAGATGCCGAACCGGCATCTGAAGAAGAAGTTTAAATCATTCTTTAATAATTGAGCTATCATCCAATGACTCAGCTCGCACTTCATTATGTACTAAGCCAAATGCTGGCAGAACTTGCCGGAGTTAACAGGGCATCAGACAATACTGTAGCTGCGTATTCGCGTGATCTTAATTATTTCGTTCGTTTTTGTAATGACAATAATATCGGCTCTTTGGATAAAGTAACAGAAAAGACTATACGCAGATTTGTAATAGCCCTTAGTGAAGATAAATTGTCAAAGAATTCAATATCCAGAAAACTCTCCGCTATAAGAAGACTTTTCAGTTTCGCCGTGAGAAATCAGCTGATTGACACTAATCCTGCTTCAAAAATCCCCAATCCTAAAGTTACCCGTGTTCTGCCCGAAACAATTAATATTGACTCTTATTCAAAAATTTTTAGTTTGGTTGATAAAGAAAATAGCTCTGATAATTCTAAAAGGATTAAAGCTATTTTTGAGCTGTTGTACGGTTCTGCGCTTCGTGTATCTGAACTCTGCTCGCTTGACATAGAGGATATAGATTTTCAAACAGAGAGTCTTAAAGTATCTGGAAAAGGTTCAAAAGTGAGAATAGTGCCCATCGGTTCAAAATCTATAGAGATTATTAAAGACTACATTCAATCAAAC
This sequence comes from Bacteroidota bacterium, assembly GCA_021812705.1. Lineage (GTDB taxonomy): Bacteria > Bacteroidota > Ignavibacteria > Ignavibacteriales > Melioribacteraceae > Fen-1258. Next base: position 4,132 of record JAKAMT010000056.1, read on the forward strand.
ATTGCGAGGAATTTATCAGATCCTCTCTTTTTCGATTCTAAAAATGAAAATCGAATTTCTCGTCATGAGGTCTATCGCATAGTGTCACATTATTTAAAGGAGGAAAAGATAAAAAAAAGAAGTCCGCACATACTTCGTCACAGCGCGGCAACCCATATGCTGAATAACGATGCGGATTTAACAGCTGTTAAAGAAATTTTAGGACACGAAAATCTTTCTACCACTCAAATTTACACTCATGTAAGCATTGAAAGGTTAAAAAAGTCGTACAAAAAAGCACATCCAAAATCATAAAGGAGTTGTCATGAATATAAAAATCACTTCTCGCAAATTCAGAGCTAAAAACTCTTTAAAAGATTTTATCCGGGATGAAATTAATTCTCTCGAAAAATACAGCGACCAGGTAGTCTCTGTTGATGTGATTTTAAGTTTTACTTTGCTGAAAGACAGCATCAAGACGGCTGAAATTAATATTGCGGTTCCTGGAAAAGTATTGTCGGTTACTACCAGCAGCGAAGAGTTTGAAAAATCCGTTACTCTTTCCGTAGAAAAAATGAAAAAGCTGCTTTCCAAAATCAAAACTAAAAGGTTAACAAGACCGAAGAAAAATGAAAATAAACGATAGCGCAGTCACTCAAAAAGAGAGCATTAGCGTAGAATTTTTCTACAACAGCACAGTAGACCGTTTTAAGATAAGGCTTCTAAATGACCGTGTCGGTTTTGATCGGCTTATTAAAGATCCTAATCTTCACAGACCGGGTTTGCCATTGGCCGGATTTTTGGAACTCTTCTCTTATAATCGGATTCAGGTTTTCGGCAATACCGAGATGCGGTATCTCAATAACTTAAGTAAAGAAAAAAGATTTCTTGCACTGGAGAATGTCTTTAAATATGAAATTCCCTGCTTAGTAATTACGAATGATCACAAGCCGCTTCCGGAAATGATAGAGTTGGCTAATAAATACAATATTGCCATCTTTGGAACCGAGTACACTACAACAAAAGCAATTTACCTTCTCACCGACTTTCTGGACGATCAGTTCGCACCCCGCCTCTCTGTTCACGGGTCTTTGGTGGACGTCTATGGTGTCGGAATGCTCTTTGTAGGGAAGTCGGGAATAGGGAAGAGTGAAGTTGCTCTGGATCTTGTTGAAAGAGGGCATCGTTTGGTGGCAGATGATGTCGTTATTCTTACGAAGAAAGGGGAAGGGATATTAATGGGCGCCGGCACTGAGATTGTCAAACACTTCATGGAATTAAGAGGCATCGGAATAATAGATGTCCGAAGTATGTTCGGCGTTCGCGCAATCAGATTCCAGAAACGACTCGAGGTGGTAATCGAACTTGAGGTGTGGGACGAGCGGTCAGATTATACACGTACTGGTTTGGATTCCTCATCAACCACAATTTTGGACGTAGAGATACCCCATATAAAGCTTCCAATAATTCCGGGTAAAAATATCACTGTGGTCGCCGAGGTTATAGCCCTAAACTATCTGCTGAAGCATTACGGATATGATGCCGCTCAGGTGCTGCAAGACAGAATAACATCAAAAATTCGCGAAAAAAACAAGGATATGAACCGGGCAGTAGATTATTTTGAGCACGATTTCGAATGAGTATTTTGCCCCTTAATTGCTTGACTACAGAGGGATGATTTACTATCTTCGCAACCGAAAATACTATGAAAAAATTTTACTACTTCTCTAAGTCAAAACTGAAGTTCGTCGAGATACGTAATTTCTACAAGAAATTTGTATTTCTTGTGCTTTTCTTCTCGGTGATCGTTTCATTTTTCCTTTTTGGAACGTTTTTAGTTTTCAATGAATTTATTAATCCGGATTCGGAAGTTAAATCGCTGAAAAATAACAACGCACTCCTTAAAGAGAAGCTGGATAAATTATTGGATCAGTATAAACAACTTGATGATAGAATAACTTCAATTTCATCCCAAAGCAAAGATCTAAGATTAAAAGCCAATCTGGATCCCGCGGAAAACGATTCTGAATTTGGTACAGGCGGTTCTCTATTCAAGCCCATTAAAACCTCTAGCCTTAGCGGATATGATGATTACATTGAAAAGCTTGATGAATATGTAAATAATATCTCCCTTAAAGTTAAATTAGAAAAAAATAATTATGATGAGATCTCGAAGTCATTCTCAGACAATGCAAAATTGTTTGACGTGCTTCCGGCAATAAGACCTTGTGAGGGAACAATTGCCAATGATTTCGGAATGAGAATGCATCCGATACTCCACATTATGAGAATGCATAACGGTTTGGATATAATAACAGATGTTGGAACCAAAGTATATGCCCCCGGTGCCGGAGTTGTTTCTTTCGTAGGAGTGCGCGGCGGATACGGAAAAACTCTAGAAGTTGATCATGGCTTTGGATATATGACAATTTATGCTCATTTAGAAGATATAAAAGTTAGAGAAGGGCAGCATATACAAAGAGGGGATTTAATTGCACTCAGCGGTAATTCGGGAAAACTTTCTACAGGTCCACATCTTCATTACGAAGTTAGACATGATGGAATTGCCCTAGACCCGAGAAACTTTATCTATGATGATGTAAATATATTTGAAGTTGTCAAAAAATAGTTTAAATCTCAGGAGACTTGACAATGATTTGGACCGTCGAACTGGCATCTTATCTTGATGACGCTCCGTGGCCAGCCACAAAAGAAGAACTTATCGATTATGCAGAAAGAATCGGCGCACCCCTCGAGGTGGTCGAAAATTTACTCGAACTTGAAGATTCAGACGAACCGTATGAATCGATTGAAGATATATGGCCGGACTATCCCAGCGATGAAGATTTCTTTTATAACGATGACGATGAGTTTAAGTCGTAATATCGGAAATTGAAATGGATGCGATCTGGGATCCTATCTTTGAACAGGAAAGAGCTAAATTAATTTTATCCCGAATTTATAAAGAGAGGCGTGTACCACACGCCTTTCTTTTTACCGGAGCAAACGGAGTTGGAAAATTCTTTACAGCTCTTCAGTTCTCTAAACTGCTTAATGGTTCCTCATCAAATTATGAATCGGAATCAGTTATTCATAAAATTTCTCTTCTGCAAGAACCGTATGTGAAATTGATACTGCCGCTTCCGAGAGGAAAAGGGGAGAGCGCTGAAGATTCCGCTACAGAGAAACTCTCAAAAGATGTAATTGAATCGATCAATGAAGAGATATCTGCTAAAATCCGGAATCCCTACCACAAAATTAAAATAGATAACGCCAATACGATAAAGATCAACAGTATACGCGATATACGAAAATTTATTACTACAAGCGCGGATGAATGTGAATATAGAATAATTATTATTATCGATGCTCATCTTATGAATGAAGCGGCGCAAAACGCAATACTTAAAAATTTAGAAGAGCCCCCTGAAGGAATTATCTTCTTCTTTATAACTTCTGAAATAGAAAAATTGCTGCCCACCATTTTATCACGTTGCTGGCATGTTAATTTTGACCCTCTTTCGTCCGAATCTGTATCTAAAATTCTGATAGACTATTTTAATTTTGAAGCTCAACTGGCCCAAAAAGTATCTCTATTCTCAGAAGGATCTCCGCTGGCGGCGATAGATCTTATAGATAACCAGTTCGAGACTATATTGGCGCGGACTATTTCGGTTCTAAGATATTCTCTCGCTAAACGGTATCACTCAGCTTATAAGGAGATCTCAGAATTTCTCAAGAACAGCAGCGACCAGTCTATAGAGATTCTTGCCAGGATGATTAAAATTTGGCTTTCTGATGTTATGAAGAACAAACACTCATCCTTTGATTATTATTTTAGTGATTATATCGATACTATGAATAAATTTAACAGCCGTTATTCGGGCGCAGAGATAGGGCGGATCTTTCAAAGTCTTGATAATTTAGAAAGATTACAAATTAATAATGCAAACTTGAATGTAGTTAGTCTGAATCTTATATTTGAAATAGCTTCTCTCTCTATAAGGAAATAAAATTTGTACCACATAGATCTTACGTCTGTAAAAATTAACGGCGAAGTAGAAACTTCTGCCGAACCGGTTGAGTTACGTTCCGCAGGCAATCTTCTCGAAGCTATTAAAATCAACAATATTCAGTCGTCTCGTAATAATGTGAGCGGATGTGTTTATTGTTCAGACTGTTCGCCTGTGCACACGCCTCTAGATTCCAGAAAAATTATAGAGATCAATTGCTGCGGTTTACTCAATTGCGATTACTGCGAAGTGCCGGTAACTACGGATTTGGAACTATACCCTGACGATTTCGTAATTGTGCAGCTTAGTGATTCATTAGAAGTTGCTCAGGTTAAATTAGTAGGCGAAATAGTTCGTTTAAAAAGACAGTCAATTGGCTTTTACGGAGAAGAGTTGCCGCAAATTATCAGAAAGGCAACTGCCGAAGACCTGGAACGCGTTAGAAAAAATCTTCAGGACGAAAATAAAGCGGAAAAAATATTCAGAGATTCGGTAGCTAAATTCTCTCTTTCCATGAAACTTGTAAGTATTCATTATCAGTTCGACCGAAAAAAATTATTTTTCTTTTATACAGCGGAAAATCGTGTCGATTTTAGAGAGCTGGCGAAAGATCTTGCTTCTGAATTCAAAACCCGCATAGAACTGCGTCAGATAGGCGTTAGAGACGAGGCTAAAAAAGTTGGCGGGGTAGGAACATGCGGCAGGGAATTTTGCTGTTGTGCTTTTTTAAATGGATTCAAGAGAATTACAACGCATCTGGCCAACGAGCAAAATCTTCTTTCCAGCATGGGTAAACTTAGCGGACCCTGCAGTAAACTAAAGTGCTGTCTCTCTTTCGAAGTCGAATAATTATTTAATATCTACTCTTTTTTAATTTTTTACTGGAGTTTGTATGAAAATTCATTCTGTAGCCGTGATCGGAGCAGGCACCATGGGTAGTGGTATTGCTCAAGTTTTTGCCTCAAAGAATCATGACGTTTATCTGGTAGATACGGAGCAAGCTTATTTAGACCGCGGCCTTAATACTATCAGCAGTAGTCTCGATAGAATGATTAAAAAAAGCGTCATAAGTGAAGAACAAAAAAAAGAGACATTGGCAAAAATTCAAACATTCATTTCAGTTGAATCTCTGCCTGTTAATACTGATTTAGTTGTTGAAGCGATAGTCGAGAATAAAGATCTCAAGTCCAATATTTATAATAAATTACACAAATTACTTCCTAATAATTGTATATTTGCTTCAAATACCTCATCAATCTCTATAACTGAATTAGCCGCCGGTACCAGACCTGATCGTTTCATCGGAATGCACTTTATGAATCCGGTTCCTATGATGCAATTAGTAGAAATCATTCGTGGATATGCAACAAGCGATGAAACTTATAATACGATAAAGGAACTGTCAATCGAACTAGGTAAAACTCCGGTCGAAGTTTTCGATTATCCAGGCTTTATAGCCAACAGAATACTTATGCCCATGATCAACGAGGCGGTATATGCGTTATTCGAAGGCGTTGCAACGGCAGAAGACATAGATACCGTGATGAAACTGGGAATGAATCATCCAATGGGGCCTCTGACGCTTGCAGATTTTATTGGTCTCGATGTATGCCTTGCAATTATGGAAGTTTTATATCAAGGTTTTAATGATTCAAAATACAGACCGTGTCCGTTGCTTAAAAAGATGGTAGCAGCGGGTAAATTAGGAAGAAAGAGCAAAGAAGGTTTCTTCAAATACTAATTGATTTTAAGCCAAATTCGAAGATAAATCACGCATAATGTATATTATGTAAAGTATGTTTGATTTTCTAAATCAGTCATAGATTGGACTTAATCAATCTTATCCTCTTCCTGTGTAACTCTCTAAGTAGTTTTTTCGATAAGTATGCTGCATCAGACTTTTGTATTATGGTCGAAGAACTTAAGAATATGATCCTCTGAAAGCACTCTTCCAAGAATGTTCCTAGATAAAATCATTTCCTGTTAATTTCGATCTCAACTGAAAATTTCTTCTCAGCCGGGTGATCTGTGCCTGCGTTGTCTGTGATTGATACTTTTATGTATCTCTCTATTCCATTCTCGATTTCAGTAAAAATTGAAGATTTGCTTCTTCCCGGATCTACTTTTTTCCAATCAGTAGAAGTCACCTTCCAGGATGCGTCCAAACAATTCTGAACTGAGTTTTTAATTGAATTGAAAACACTTTCTGCCTTTTGCAGCTCGCTGCCGCTGTAAAAAACTGCTTTATATGCTCCGTATTCTTCATCCATGTAAACGTCAATAGAGTTTTCAAGCCGCATCAGTTCTTTTTTGAATATTTCCGGATTTTCTATAAATGTAAAATGTGCTCTTGAATGAGAGGCTAAGAATTCCATTCCGTCACAGAAATTCAAATCCAATGCCGGGTTTAAAGCTTTCGGTTCGGCCACTGCCGTTTGAAGAGTGTATTTTCCGCTCTCATGTTCGCTGCCTATGACGTATATGACATATTTGTCGGAAGCGACTATAGAGCAAATCATTTCAGCATATTTGTCCTGATTCCTCTTGCTTTGGACCACTATCTCCCCTTTTGAATTTACCAATGCAATGCTAGGCTGAAAATTTTTAGAGTATGCTAAAAAATGAACTGCTTCTCCTTGGTAAAGATCAATTTGATAACCGTCGTATCTGCCGAAATCCTTTTTGTAAAGATCTTTACTGTTCAGATCTCCTTTAATCTCTGAAACCTCTACCGGATATTTTTCCTCTTTCTGCTGAGAAAAGACAGGTAGAGTATAAATGATTATCAGTAATATTATTTTTAAATATTTCATTTTTTATCCTCGATAAAATTATTATCTCTTTTGAAGAAGCGCTTCGCAGCCGAATGATATCATCTCTCTCAAAAGGGGTATGCCCGGAATTTTTATAGTGGGCAATCCAAATCTTCGGGCATAAACCGGTCTGAACAAAAATAATTCCTTGATAACAGGAGTCAAATTACTATCTCTGCTCAACGATTCGAATTTTTTAATAGTGCATCCTGTACTGTAATGAAGTTTGATCTCGTCTATATATGTAGAATTTTCATTTAATTTTTTTTCCAGAAACTTTAAAAAATTGACAGGCAGAAGATGAAGATACGGCATTGCTTTAAGAAAGCTTTTCCCTATTTGCTGGTGCCCGGCAAAGGGTGAAAACTTCGGTGGAAAACTTATAAACAGATATCCCCCGTCATTCAGAAGAGAATACAAATTATTAAATGCCCTTTCTTTTTCATGAAGATGTTCGATTACTTCACGCATTATTATCAGATCAAATTTTTCACCTATTTTGGTAACCAGCTCGGGATCGGTAATGTCACCTACAATTATGTTGGAATTGCCGGCCATTTTATTTCCAAGTTCGGCTCTATCATTGCTCAATTCGATTCCGCGGGCATCTAAACCAAGCTCCTTGAGAGCAACAATCAAACCGCCCTCTGCGCATCCAATCTCCAAAGTTTTCATACTTGTAAACCGAGGAATATGTTTGCTGAAATATGGAATAAGGTACTCTTTTGTATAGTCTTTTTGTTCGTAGAAATGTTTTTCCGGCATATATATCTTTCAATAATTTGGATGAAAATTTAATCAATCATACTATATGAGCCAAGTTAAGCTGTCCAAATAGTTCAAAAAACATTTTCATTGATTGGCATAATTTCTTGCAATTAACTTGCAATAAAAATAAATTTTAGTCGTTAATTTTTAAAAAAGGATAAAAACAGACTCTATTGGCAGAAACCACGACAGAGAAAAATATCACCGTCAACCGGAAAGCTTCTCATGATTACTTTATATTGCAGAGATATGAAGCGGGAATTATGCTTGTGGGATCTGAAGTTAAATCTTTAAGATTAAATAGAGCCAACCTTGTTGATGCCTATGCCGTGATAGAGAGCGGCGAAGTTTGGCTAATGAACAGTAATATTTCAGTTTACGATCAGGCAAGCATAAATAATCACGATCCTTTGAGGAAGCGCAAATTGCTCCTCAATAAAAGCGAAATCAGAAAACTAAACAAAGCCGTATCTGAAAAAGGAAATACATTAATCCCATTAAGAATGTACTTTAAGAATGGAGTAGCAAAGGTTGAGTTAGCTGTGGCTGCCGGAAAAAGAAAGTATGATAAGCGCGAGGATATTGCCAAAAGAGATTTAAATAGAGAGATGCAAAGAAAATTAAAGTAGCAATTCAGGAGAAACTATTGATTAAACAACTTATCTTCCCCCCTGTCAATGAACAGATGGATCTCATCAAAAGGGGCACTTCAGAAATAATTCCAGAAGAAGAATTAGTTCAGAAATTAGAAAAATCATTCAAAGAAAAGATACCATTAAAAATAAAATTAGGCTGTGATCCCACAAGACCCGACCTTCATTTAGGCCATTCCGTGGTTCTTCGGAAACTAGCACAATTCCAGCAATTAGGGCATCAGGCGGTACTTATTATCGGCGATTTTACCGGCATGATTGGCGATCCCTCCGGCAGAAACACAGCCCGTCCCCCTCTATCTTTTGAGGAAGCACGTGAGAATGGCAAATCATATTTTGAACAAGCAGCTAAGATCCTGGACAGAGATAAGACTAACATTGTATATAATTCCGAATGGTTGGGAAAGATGACTTTTGAAGAGGTCATTAAACTCTCTTCAAAATACACAGTTGCCAGAATGCTTGAAAGAGATGATTTCACAAAAAGATACAAGGGTGGCATACCAATAAGTATGCATGAGATTTTATACCCTCTTGCTCAGGCTATGGATTCAGTTGCTGTAAAGAGCGATGTGGAACTTGGTGGCACGGACCAGAAATTCAATCTGCTGGTGGGAAGAGATATTCAACGAGAATATGGTGTAAATCCCCAGGTGATCCTTACTATGCCGCTTCTGGTGGGGACTGATGGTGTAGAAAAAATGAGTAAATCATTAGACAATTATATAGGCATCAATGAATCGCCTAAAGAAATTTTTGGGAAGACCCTTTCTATTCCTGATGATCTGATGCTTCTCTATTTTATCTTAACAACTGATATGCCTAATGATGAAATTAAGTCTATTGAACAAGATTTGATAAATAATAGAGTTAATCCTCGTGATATAAAGCATAAACTAGGCAAAAAATTAGTTGAAATGTATCATTCTACAGAAGCAGCTCAAGCGGCCGAGGAAGAATTCGATAACATTTTTGTTAAGAAAGGCATTCCGGATGAGATACCCGAGTATAAGGTTGCTCCCGAATTAAAAGATATTGAAATTCTTGATCTTATTGTCCTTGTCGGTTTTGCTCCCTCAAAAGGAGAAGCAAGGAGGCTCGTAATGCAAGGCGGAGTGACAATAGACGGAGAAAAGATTGACGACATTAAGTTAACTGTTCGCCTGGAGGGAACAAAAATTTTAAAAGTCGGAAAAAGAAAATTTATTAAATTGATTTGTCATTAGGATAGGAGGAAATAAAAATGTACGTGCCAACAAAAATCTTTTTTACAAAAGGCGTCGGAAGACATAAAGAATATTTAGCTTCATTTGAGCTGGCTCTTAGAAGCGCAGGTATCGAAATCTGCAACTTAGTCTCTGTAAGCAGCATATTCCCCGTAGGATGCAGAAGAATTAATAAAGACCAGGGATTAAGATTACTTAAGCCTGGAATGATAACACATTGCGTAATGGCTAGAAATTCTACTAATGAGCCTAATCGACTTATTGCATCTTCTATAGGTGTTGCAATTCCTGCAGATAAAAATATGTACGGTTATCTTTCTGAACATCATCCGTACGGAGAAACCGAGAAAGTAGCAGGTGAATATGCCGAAGATCTTGCGGCTACAATGCTTGCTACTACTTTGGGTGTGGATTTTGACCCAGAAAAAGCGTGGAACGAAAGAGAACAAGCTTATAAAATGTCAGGTAAAATAGTTAACTCATTCAATGTTACTCAGTCTGCTCAAGGCGATAAAAAGGGTCTTTGGACTACCACTATAGCTGTAGGAATTCTACTCCCATAAACCAAAGAATCATTGAAGGATAGAACTTTAGAAGCGGTGCTTTAATTAATGCACCGCTTTTATTTCGTTCGTCTTCTTCCCATCTTTAAAGAGATTACCCCAACAGTATGAATCATTCCCCCAATTAAAAGTCCGGCGATCATCGGCTCGATATCAGCGAGAAGAGGATTCGAGAACAGACTTCTTGCAAAAAACCACACTATACTTGCCGTAACTGCCGAAAGAATTTCGATCAATGCATATTTTTGGCTCACTGCTACATTGATATAGTACGCGCCGAATACAAGCAGAATGATTCCTGGAATGCAAATACTTCCGACTATATACCATAGAGAAATTACTGATTGTATAAAATAAGCCATTGTAATTGAGACGATGGATGTTACAATTAAACCCAGCCTTGTATATAGAGCTATCTTTTCTGCCTTAGCATCTTTTTTTATCTTAAAGACAAAGTCTCTTCCAAATGTAGTGGCTCCTAGAAAGAGAAAACTGTTCATTGTAGATAGAATTGTGGCGAACATAGCCGCATAAAATATCCCCTTGATACCGGAGCCTAATATTTTTTCTGCATATAGAGGATACGCGAGAACCGGATTTGATAAATTTGGCAGAGCTGCCCTCGCAAATAGTCCCGTGGCGGTTGTAAGCAAATCAAACAGAATCATAAAAAATACTGAGATAATTATCCCACGGAACGCCGTGTTGCCGTCTCTGGCCGCGTAACATCTTTGATGAAATCCGGGATCTGCAAATGTCCAAAGCGCTATAAGGAACCAAACAGCCAGATAAACAAAGGAAACATTCGAAGTGAGTTTCAAATGATCTGGAGGAAGATTTTTTACAAGATAATCTGCGCCGCCGAAATTTGAAAAAGAGATAAATACGATAAGAATAAATCCTGCAAACATTATCACAAATTGAAATGCGTCTGTATATAAATCGGATTTGTATCCGCTTTTCCACAAGTAAATTCCGGAGACCAGGATGCTGAGGAACAATGCAGGGAGAAGATTAATTTTAAATATGATGCTGAATAAATTTGCCGTCATTAAAAGATAAGGTGCCGGAGAAACAAGTATGAAGACGAGAATGGCTGAAATAATTCCGACTTTTCTGCCATAAACGAGTTCCAATTTATCAGGGATTGTATACAGTGAAGCCGCTCTAATCTTTTTGGCAAAGAAGAGAGCGAATAATAACGCGAAGAAATAATATGGTACTCCCTGAGTAAACCAGCTTAATAAGCCGTAACGGTATGTAAATTCACCGACTCCAAGAATCCCTCCGTACCAGGTGGCCACATTAGTCATTACAAATAAGAGAAGCCCGACATTTCTACCAGAAAGGAGATAAACCGAATAATCCCCGCTCTTCTCTTTTTTGGGAATGAATCCAATAAATAGGAGCAGCAAGAAGAACGAGATTATAATTGCAAAATCGAGTTGACTAAAAGAGACCATTCTTCTTCATTGTTCCATAATCTCGGATAACAAAAATAATTCCCCCTCTGATTTTTAAATCAACATGATCAGAGAGAGCTACATTACTTGTCCCGTCTTTAATCCCGAACGGAATAGCTATATTTCTCAACGGATATTTCAGGCCTTTTGATGAAATAAAAGTTTTGTGATCTATTCCGTAAACGGAGATTATTTCTCCGGGAGAAGTTATCAAACGAATATTACCGGAATAGGCCGTTAATAATGATTTATAATGGAGCAGCCGGATCGATATTTTTTTAAAATATTTAATTACAATCCCTAAATTGCAGAATGTGTGATCAAGTCTATCCCCTGTTGCCGCTGCCAGAAAAATGTGTGTGAATTTATTTTTAATGGCGAATTTAATTGCTTTTTCTACATCCGTATCATTTTGCCTTTTCAAATGGATGATTTCGGATCTGTTTTTATAATATTTGTAAATATCCGGACGGATCGAATCCAGATCTCCAATAATAAAGTCCGGTACTATGCCCAATTTATAAGAACTGTTCGCTCCGCCGTCCGCGCAAATAATTTTTTCATAGCCTGAGCTGATTGCGTATTCTATATCTTTTCGGTTCGGCAATGAACCGTTGGCAATGATCAGACATTTTTTCATTATAGTTTAATTTTCATCCCAAAATTAAAGTTTCTGTCGGCTGCCGGGAAATATTCACCCCCAATTCCGTATGCTGCATACAAATTATCAAAAACATTATTAACTTGGAAAAATAATTGCAGTGCCTCCGTTATCGGATTGAGATCGAAGTTGTAAGAGACGAAGATATTTGACATAAAATATGGATCAACCCTATTATCTGAGTAGCTTGTAATATCCGGATAAAGCTTTTTATAAGAGTTCAATTTGCTCCCATAATTATCAGTGAATAATTCTCCAACATATTTCAATTCTGCAGTAATCAATAAATTTTGATTTGAATATTTTGCGATTGCATTAAATGTAGCGCTCGGGAAACCGCTTATCGAATTACCCTCAAGCTGAATTGGAACATATTGAGATAGATTCCCGTTAAAATAATATGCCGAACCGCTGCCGATATAATTTTTAGACAATGAACCGTTAAGTATTACAGTAAAATCATCATGCATTTTAAGCTGTGCAGATAATTCAACACCGTAATGAATTGTATGATCCATATTCCCGGTAACCGGCTGTCCGAATCTGTCCAATTGCCCTTTCTTTACTATCTCATTATCAAAAACCATATAATAAGCGTTGGCAGAAAGAATATTTTGATTGAAAGAATATGAAGTTCCAAATTCGAAATCATACATAGTTTCCGGTTTGACGAGCGGTTTTGTAAAATCGTATTTACCGTTAGATGCAATTTCGAACTGCGGTGTTGCTCCGCCGCTCGACTCCGCTGCATCGTAATAATTTACCAATCGGGGCTCGCGGGATACTTTTGCGAATGAAAAATAGCTGTTCCAGTTTGAGTTTATTTTATAATTAATGCCGACGCGAGGATTAAAAAACAGATTGCTCAGAGTGAATTCATTTTTCAGGTACGATTCGTCATAGATTTTGTAATTATGATATGCAGCCTGCGCTTCAATGAGGAGGTTAATATTTTCTCTCAAAAGATAATTCTCTCTCAAGAAGAAATTCATAATATCATTTCCCCCTCTATAACTGTAGTATTTGTAATCTTTGGTAATTCCTGCCGGAAGTCCTTCCGCGTAATTTACAGCTCCCCAGTGAAGTGAGCGGTGCACTCGAACTTCACCGCCAATAATAAATTCGCCGTTCGGATGATTAATACTAAGGCGCGGAATCCATCCCCATTGTTTGTTCTCC
>JAKAMT010000220.1 GCA_021812705.1 Bacteroidota bacterium
GAGGGGCATTCCGAATATGAATGTTTTCTGCCCAGCCGATGAAGAGGATATGCTGAAAGGATTGAAAATGGTTTTTGAAGATCCGGCTCCCTTTTATATCAGGTATAATCCTGTTAAATCATTGGTGCCACATGCCGATTTTCAGACGGGTAAAGCGGAAATTTTTGGAAACGGTAAGGACGTTGCAATCCTTGTAAACGGATTTTTATTCGGAGAAGCTTTTAAAGCAAAAGAGATCCTTGAATCGCGCGGTATCTCGGTGAGACTTATAAATATAAGAACGCCGAAACCTTTTGACGAAGACGCAATCCTGAAAGCCGTAGACGAATGCGGTTTAATAGTAACCGTCGAAGATCATTTTATTACCGGCGGACTCTACACAATTCTGGCAGAGACTCTTCTGAAGCATAAAAAAACTGCGGAGGTTATTCCGTTCGCGCTTATGAACAAATGGTTCAAACCGGGATTATTGAACGAAGTGTTGGAATACGAAGGATTCACTTCGAATCAGCTGGCGGACAAAATTTTCGAAAAAATTAAAAAACCGTTGAAAAAATTTTTCAGCATGAAGTCATTTAAATAATTGTTTTTCCGAAAGAGGATTTAATGCCGAACAAAATTTCACTCACCAACAATTTTCCCGTGATTGAGAAATCTAATGAACTTTATAATCGCGCATTGGGATTAATACCTTCCGTAACGCAAACTTTGGCCAAAGGCCCCGGACAGTGGGTAAACGGAATCGCCCCGAAATATCTGGTTAAAGGAAAAGGTTCGCATGTGTGGGACGCAGACGGAAATGAATATATAGATTTTATGATGGGCGTCGGTCCCCTTTCGCTCGGTTACTCGTATCCCAAAGTTGATGAAGCAATTAAGAGACAGCTCGAAGACGGTATAACATTTTCCATGATGCATCCTCTTGAAGTCGAAGTGGCCGAACTGATACGTGATATCGTTCCGAATGCCGAAGCTGTCCGCTACAGCAAGACGGGCGCAGACGCCACAAGCGCAGCAGTCCGCCTTGCGCGCGCCTTCACACGTAAAAATAAAATACTCTGCTGCGGCTACCACGGCTGGCATGACTGGTATATCTCCGTAACAGCGCGCAATAACGGCATACCGGAAGCCGTGCAGGCAAATTCATTCACATTCAATTACAATGATATTAATTCCGTCATCGGCTCAATCGACAATGATGTGGCGGCAATAATCCTGGAGCCGGTTGTTTTTGCTGAGCCGAAAGATAATTTCCTTCATAAACTCGCGGATCTGTGCAGAGAAAAAAATATTGTCCTCATCTTCGACGAGATGTGGACAGGATTCAGAATGGCGCTTGGCGGCGCACAGGAATATTTTGGAATAAAACCGGATCTTGCCACCTACTCAAAAGCTGTCGCCAACGGAATGCCTATTTCAATTCTTACAGGCAGAAGAGAAATTATGGATCTGGCCGATGAAGATATTTTCTTCTACACCACATTCGGCGGAGAGGCTTTGTCGCTTGCGGCAACAAAGGCAACTATACATGAACTGCGCGATAAAAATGTTCCTAAATATCTGAATGAGCAGGGAAAAAAATTGAAAGACGGATATACTGCAATTGCTCAAAAATTGGAAATGGATTTTACCAGGGCGATTGGATACAACTGGCGGTCGATGGCTTCGTTCGACGAGAAAGCCGGAGATCCGCTGGTCCAAAAATCGCTCATGCAGCAGGAGATGATAAAGAGAGGAGTTTTATGGCAGGGATTTCATAACATGTCTTACTCCCATTCCGATGAAGATATAAATTTTACTCTCGCCGCTCTGGAAGAATCTTTGGCTGTGTTGAAAAACGCGGTAGAAAAAAATAATTTGAGGGGAACACTTAAAGGGGAACCGGTTCTGCCGGTATTCCGCAAAGTTGACAACTTCAATATGAAACCGCTTAAAAAATAATCGGAACAGTATGAAGATTTTCAGTCTGGAAAATAAAACCGCTGTTGTAACCGGCGCGCTCGGCTTGATTGGAAAAGAGCATTGCAGAGCTTTAAGCGAAGCGGGCGCAAATGTCGTGGCTGCCGATCTTGACGAACAGAAGTGCATCGAATTCGCGCGCACACTTCCCACCGAATCGATCGGCCTTCCATTGGATGTGACTGATCCTGAATCTGTAAAATCTCTCAGAGATAATATTCTGGAAAAGTTTAAACACATCGATATACTTGTTAACAATGCGGCCATCAACGATATGTTCGAAGATCCGAAAGCTGCGAGCGAGCAGTCAAAATTCGAGAATTATCCTCTCGAGCTCTGGCAAAAATCCGTCGATGTAAATTTAACCGGAGTGTTTTTATCCTCTCAAATCCTGGGATCTGTTATGGCTGCGCAAAAATCGGGCAGCATAATTAATATTGCTTCCACTTACGGAATCACCGCGCCGGATCAGTCGCTTTACAAAAAGAGTGACGGGTCGCAGTCATTCCATAAACCCCCGGCATACTCCGCAACCAAAGGCGCTGTAATAATGTTCACCAAATATTTAGCGGCATACTGGGGCAAGGATGGAGTGCGGGTTAACACATTAACGCCGGGGGGAGTATTCAACAACCAGGATGAATTTTTTGTCGAAAATTATTCGGCTAAAACTCCGCTTGGAAGAATGGCAAATCCGACCGACTATAGAGGCGCGCTTATCTTTCTGGCCGGCGATGCTTCCGCATACATGACCGGCGCAAATTTAATTGTAGACGGCGGATGGACTTGTTGGTAAAAAGTATATATTTGAAGTAGTGCCGTAACGGAAATAAAATATATTTAAACGCACCGGACAGGAAATTTAAAGCAATGAAGAAAAAACTGACAAAGGCGCAGCTTCTAAAACGCGCGGCGAAAATAAAACTCCTTTTGACCGATGTGGACGGCGTGCTTACGGATACAGGCGTTTACTATTCCGCCCAGGGCGAACTGATGAAACGGTTTTCCATCAGAGACGGAATGGGAGTGGAGCGCCTGCGCAAATATGTCGGCGTTGAAACCGGAATTGTAACAGGCGAGGCGACCGACATAGTAAAATCCAGAGCGGCTAAATTGAAAATCGATGAACTCCATCTCGGCGCAAATTTCAAGGACCGGGTCTTCAACGAAATTATTTCCAGAAGAAATTTAAAACCGGAAGAGGTGGCTTATATAGGTGACGATTCCAACGATGTCTCTATTATGAAACTGGCCGGACTTACCGCCTGCCCCAAAGATGCAACCGGATTCGCGAAGCAGATTGCCGATGTGATAGTTGATAGCAACGGCGGATACGGTGCTTTCAGAGATTTTGCCGAAATTATAATTGAAGCTAAAATTAAAAAAAGCTTGTTCAGAAAGGATGACGACGAATATGTGCAGAGTTAAAATCGGCAATAGATATGTCGGAACCGGTGAACCTGTTTACATTATCGCCGAAATCGGAATAAATCACAACGGCTCGGTTGAGCTTGCAAAAAAACTTATTGACGGCGCTGTATTTGCCGGTTGTGACGCTGTTAAATTTCAGAAACGCACGCCTGAATTGTGTGTTCCCAAAGACCAGTGGAATATTGAACGCGATACACCGTGGGGAAGAATAACCTATATAGAATACAGACACAAAATTGAATTCGGATTTGAGGAATATCTGGAAATTGACGACTACTGCAGAAAGAAAGGGATAGACTGGTTTGCATCGCCGTGGGATATTGAGGCTCTTAACTTCATGGAAAAATTTAAACCCGTGCTTCATAAAGTTGCTTCTGCCTGCCTCACGGATAACCAACTGTTGAACAAATTGAAAAGCCTTGGCC
>JAKAMT010000221.1 GCA_021812705.1 Bacteroidota bacterium
TCAGATTAAATTTTTTGGCAATCGACTTCATCAGCAAATTTCTTTTTAATTCGTCGCTCACCAGTGCAAGGGTTTTAACCAATTCCCTTATGGCTTTTGTCATCTGCGCAGAGTCTTCGAACATGCCACTTTCTTCAAACTGCGCCGTCTGATATTCCAGAAAGTTTTTCGCTTTTATAATTTCTTCTTCAAATTTTTCTTTGCCGAATTTGATAATGTAGGAATCGGGATCTTCTCCTTTGGGCAGCGCAATAACTTTAACTTCGAAATCCTGTTTCAGCAGAATTTCTATACTGCGTAAAGATGCTTTCTGACCTGCCGGATCCGCATCGAATAATATTATTATGTTTTTTGTAAACCGGGAAAGAAGCTGCACTTGCTCGTCTGTTAATGATGTTCCTGAAGAAGCGACCACATTCTTAACGCCGGTCTGAAAGAGTGAAATCAGATCCATGTAGCCTTCAACAAGAATTGCGCGGTCCAACTTTCTAATCTCATCCTTGGAGTGATACAGACCGAATAGCGACCTTCGTTTAGAATAAACCGGCGACTCCGGCGAGTTTAGATATTTTGCGGTGTTTTCCTGATTCTCAAGGATTCTTCCGCCGAAAGCAATCACTCTTCCATTAGGCGAAAATATCGGAAATATTACACGGCCCCGGTACTTATCATAATACTCCCCCTTATCGTTTGTGTCTATAAGCCCCAGTGTCTTCGCTTTGCTCAAATCGATCTTATTTTCTTTTGCGTGAGCCAGAAAATTATCCCAGCCGAAGGGAGCGTATCCCAATCCGAATATTTTTTGTATTTGCGGTTTGATGTTTCTTTTTCTCAGGTATTCGCGGGCATTTTCCCCTCCGGAACTCTTCAACAAATTATCCGAGAAAAATCGCGCGGCAACCAGATTGATTTCGTAAAACAATTCCTGCTCGTTCTGTTTATCGTCCGGCTGCGTGTTTTCCATCTCAATTTTAATTCCGAGATGATCCGCAATCTCTTCAACGGCCTCGATGAAAGAAATATTTTTAAATTCCATCAAAAACTTAAATACATTGCCTCCGGCGCCGCATCCAAAACAATGATAAATCTGTTTGTCTAAACTTACTGTGAACGAAGGGGTCTTTTCCTGGTGAAAGGGACATAAACCGATAAAATTCTTGCCCCGCTTTTTCAGATGAACGTGTGCAGAGATCAGATCGACTATATCCGCAGCGTTTCTTATCTCGTCTATTTTATTTTCAGGTATGCGCATTTAAAATGGTGTTTTCTTCTCTTTAGCCTTTCTTTACACAAAGTAAATTAGAAATTTATTTCGTCAATCCAAACATTAGGCGGATTGTTCGTCTCCCCTAATATTTGTATTTTGCGGCAGAATTAGAAAGAGTTTTATTTGATCAAGAAAAGCGTTCTGCTTATAGTTCCCGCCCAGAATTTCAATGAGGAAGAATACCTTATTATTAAAAATTCTCTCGAAAGAAGCGGTGTTGCAGTTTTTATTGCTTCCGACTCAAATTTTTTATGTGTGGGATCAAATGGATTGAAAATAAAGAATGATGTGCAGCTCTACAATATTCACGAAAGTAATTTTAACGGATTAATTCTGGTCGGCGGCAGCGGAATGAGAGAATATTGGAATAACGGCGCAATTCAAAATGCTTCAAAAAAATTCGCCGCAAATAAAAAACCGGTCGCCGCAATTTGCAGCGCGCCAATTATCCTTGCAAGGGCCGGCATCTTAACCGGTAATGCAGCGTGCTATCCCGATGACAAAAACGACCTTGAACGCGAAGGGATAAATTACAGCAGTGTGCCTGTTGTGACGCAAAAAAACATTATCACCGCGCAAAATCCCGCTGCGACGCCCGAATTTATGAAAGCTTTTTTATATGAACTTTTAAAAAATTAGACGGCTTCAGAACTTTTCAAATCATAAAAATGTTTTTCTGATTATTTAGACCCATTATTTTAATTTATGCCGGATAGCCCAGCAAAAAAATATTGCAACAGTCTTACTGAATATTCCCGCTATAAAACACGAGAAGTCAAGGTCGGAGATCTCCCACTCGGTGGTGATAACCCTATCCGAATTCAATCAATGACTACAACAGACACGATGAATACAAAAGCAACCGTCGAACAGTCGATTAGAATGATTGAAGCCGGATGTGAGTATGTACGCATAACAGCGCCAAGCATTAATGAAGCGCAGAATCTGCTGAATATTAAAAATGAACTTAGAAGACTCGGATACAAAACCCCTCTAATTGCAGATATTCATTTTACTCCTAATGCGGCGGAGATAGCGGCCCGCATCGTGGAAAAAGTGAGGATAAATCCGGGCAATTACATCGACAAGAAGAAATTCCAGACCATTGAATACACGGACAGCGAATATGAGGCGGAAATTGAGCGAATCCGGGATAAATTTTCTCCGTTGGTAAAAATTTGCAAAGAGTATGGAACTGCAATGAGGATTGGAACCAACCACGGTTCGCTCTCAGACAGAATAATGAGCCGTTATGGAGATACACCCGCCGGAATGGTAGAATCCGCATTAGAATTTCTTCGTATATGCGAGGAGTTAAATTTTTACAACATTGTCCTCTCCATGAAATCGAGTAATACGCAGGTAATGGTTCAGGCATACCGTCTTCTCATTCGGAAAATGGAGCTGGAGGGAATGAATTATCCGCTTCATCTTGGAGTGACCGAGGCCGGCGACGGCGAAGACGGGAGAATTAAATCTTCAGTGGGGATTGGAACACTGCTGGAAGACGGCATTGGAGACACCATACGCGTTTCTCTAACCGAAGAACCCGAATATGAAATTCCGGTAGCGCAGAACCTGGTAAACAGGTACAATCAAAGAAGGGGACACGCAAAAATATTTTCCGTAAACGAAACGCCTATCGATCCATTCAGATACGAAAGGAGAAAAACATTTGAAGTTGCATCAATAGGAGGCTCTCAGCCGCCTAAAGTCTTTGCCGATTTCAGCCGTAAAAAAAATATTGAACGTTCGGATTTAACCGGGATCGGGTATAAGTACGATTCTATTACCGACAAATGGACTCTTACAGACCAGGCGTGCGATCTAATTTTTTGCGGAGATAAAATTCCTTCTTTTGAACTGCCGCATAGCTTAAAAGCGGTTTACGATTTCGGGACCTGGAATTCATTAAAAGATAAGAGCAGCGGCTTTCCTTATTTCTTATCCGTTGAACAATTCAATGCTTCAAAAGAAAAATCTTTTCTTTTGAACTTCATTGAGCTGAATGCAAAAACATTATTCGATAAAAATGTTCCTTTGCCCGGCAGCGACTCCCCTGCAGTGTTTGTTATTACCACAGAAAATAACCACGGAATGGCAGATCAGAGAAGAATCTTTTTTGAATTGATCTCGAAAAGAATTGAGAATCCTGTAATAATTAAACGGACTTACAATCAGACCGACAAAGAAAATTTTCAAGTTTATTCTTCCACGGACATCGGCGCGCTCTTGACGGACGGATTTGGCGATGGAGTATGGATTACAGGCGCCGAGACAAACGATAAAGATTTTGAAAGCTCATTTGTGAACAGAATCAGCTTTGGAATACTTCAGGCGGCTAGAGTCAGAATTTCCAAAACGGAATATATAGCCTGTCCATCCTGCGGCAGAACCCTGTTCGACCTCGTTCAGGTTACAAATAAGATCAGGCAGCGCACATCCCACCTTAAAGGCGTTAAGATCGCTATAATGGGATGCATTGTTAACGGACCCGGAGAAATGGCGGATGCAGATTTTGGAT
>JAKAMT010000222.1 GCA_021812705.1 Bacteroidota bacterium
GAATTGGCTGCGGTCATAGGTGCAATAAGCCCGCCTTCACTGTGTCCCGCTACTCCGATTTTTTTCGGATCCACTTCTTTTCTTGTTTTCAAATATTCAACCGCAGCAAGCGCGTCGGTTGCAAAATCTGCCGTTGTAGCCGTCGCAAAATTTCCTTTCGATTTTGCAACGCCTCTGTCATCAAAGCGGAGAACTGCAATTCCGTTTCTTGTCAGATAGTCAGACAACACCAGAAACGGCTTATGATTGATTCCTCCCGCCAGGGTCTCGTCTCTGTCCTGTGCGCCTGAACCGGTAACTAAAACCACTGCGGGAAATTTTGTTCCTTCTTTAGGATATGTAAACGAACCCGCCAAGGTAATGTTTGCCTCTTTGTTTTCGAATGTCACCTCTTCATCATTATACGGATACGGTTTAGCCGGCTCCTGCGGGCGCTTAATTTCCACAAGCTTTTCTATCTTTTTCAGATCGAGAGGAATCACAAGCGTGCTTTGCTTAAAAACACCCTTCACCATCGCGCTGTCTTTAATAATTTTTCCTGAATATGTTAGGCCGATGTTTTTCACGGCAAACTTTAGACTGTCTTCGCTCATCGTTACCGAAGTTACGGGAATATTGTTTTTTCCCTGATCGGGGCTGTCCATATAAGCATTTAAAGATCCGTCTTCATTGTTAAATGTTTTCAAAACCAGCCGCAGAGAGACAGCCGAATTAATTTTTAATTTACCCTCCCATAGACTTGTAAATGTTTTTTCATCTTTGCTTTTTTCCTGCTGAGCAACCGTACTAAGCTGACAAGCGAGCAGCGAAATAAATATCAGCAGCGCAATCCTAAAGTATGTTTTCTTCATTTTCTTTCCCTGCACTATTTTATTATAAAAAACCCGCAACACCGGCTGCGGGTTTATAGTTAAATTCTATTTAGCTGCTTCAGGCACCTTCCCAAGCACATCTTCGATGGAAAGATTTTTTAATTCGCCCAGATTCAGTTTCTTTATTCCTTCTTCAACTTTCGATCTGTCTCCCACCACGACAACTATCATCTGTTCCGGCACTATATATTTTTTTGCCGCCGCATTTACTTCGCTTCCGTTAAGAGTTAGAATTTTAGAAACATAACTGCCGAAATAATTTTCAGGAAGATTAAATTCAGTCATCTCTTCCAATTGCGATGCGATCTCCGCAACTGACTGAAAATTATCCGGATAACTTAACGCAACCAAATTTTTTGCACGGTTAAGATCATCGTTTGTAAGAGGCACTCTAATTCCGTTCAGCTCGTTAAAAAATTCGGCCAGTGCTTTATCAGTAACTTCGGTTTGAACCGAAGAAGAGGCTATAAAGCTGCCCGGCACATGGCGGAATAAAAATCTTGAAGATGCTCCGTAAGTGTATCCGTGCTTTTCTCTCAGATTCTGATTCAAGCGCGATGTAAAAGATCCGCCGAGCAATGTGTTCATAACGACTATCGGATCATAATCCGGCGACAGCCGGGCTGCGCCAATTCTTCCGATACTGATTACCGACTGTGCGGCGCCCGGTTTATCGATAAGATAAACCGTCCTCTCTTTTACCTGAACGGGTTCGCTTACTTTTTCTTCTTTCACAGAACCCTTCTGCCACTTGCCGAATGCGAGCTCTAATTTTTTCTTCAGCTCTTCTTTTTTGATATCACCCACGGCAACTATGTATGCGTTGTTGGAGACAAAATATTTATTATAAAAATCTTTTAATGCGCCTTCCGTAAAACTTTTAATTGTTTTTTCGTCAGTCATTCTTCCGTACGGGTGATCTTTTCCAAACAGAATTTTATTGAACGCCACACTTGCTATCGCAGTGGGCTGATCATGCGCCTGCATAAGAGAAGTAATGCGGTCTTTCTTCTTGCGGTCTAATTCTTTTTGCGGAAAATCGGGCTTTAAAACTATATCGTCCATAATTTTTAATGCATCGTCGAATTTTGAAAGAGGGGAGTGGAGATAGATTCCCGATGTGTGGATTCCGGCGGAGGTAGAAATTCTTGCGCCAAGGAAATCTATTTCGTCTGCAAGCTGAAGTGAAGTTTTTCCTGCCGCTCCTTCATCAAGCATGTCCATGGTCAAATTTGCAAGTCCCACTTTATCCGCGGGATCGTTAACCGATCCCATTTTAATTATAAGATCCAGCTGCATCAGCGGCACCTGATGTTTCTCCATCAGCACAACCTTTAAACCGTTCGAAAGCGTGAAGTGTTCTATAGCGGGCAGATTTAATTTCTGCGGCGCCGGAAGCTGCGGCGGTTTTGTTCTGTCCAAACTTTGGGCAAAAACAGAAAACGAAAGAACCAGAATCATTAAACCGGAGATTAATAAGTTTATTTTTTTCATTTTATTTGCCCTCCGCTTTGGATTGAACCGCTAAATCTGTTTTGCCTTTGGGTACAATGCTTAAAACAACGCGTCCGTTATCCGGCAGATATGTCTGCGCTGCGGATTGAATATCATCAACCGCCAATGATTTGTAACGCGCAAGATCTTCATTTGCATAATCCGGATTGCCCGCATAATAAAAATATTCATTAAGCTGATTTGCTTTGCCTCCGAATCCTCCCGGTTTTTCGAGGCCGTTCAGGAATGAAGCTTCATACTGATTTACCACCCGCTGAAGTTCTCTTGTGCCGGGTGCTTCATTTTTTATTTTATTTATTTCGTCCTGAATTACTTTTTTCAATTCTTCCAAATTATGGCCCGGCCGCGCAGTGGCAACTATCTGAAATTGTGAGGAGAGTTTGCCGGAATTTTGAGACGCGCGCACATCCTGCGCAATCTGAAGTTCATAAACCAGTTTCTGATACAGCCGCGAATTTTTTCCTCCGGACAAAATATTTCCAAGCACATCCATCTCCGCATCGCCCGGGGCAAATCTTTGCGGTGTAATCCATGTAATATATAAACGGGGAAGCTGAACGCGGTCTTCCAGCAAAAGAATTTTTTCTCCATCCAATCTTGCCGCAACAGGATTCTGGGGCGGAACAGGTTTGCCGGCAGGAATTCCGCCGAACCATTTCTCAACCAGTTTCAAAGTTTCTTTTGGATTAATATCTCCCGCAATTGAGATGGATGCATTATTGGGGACATAATAAGTTTTAAAAAATTCAACCACATCTTCATATGTTGCTGCACCTAGATCGGCCATCGATCCTATCACCGGCCAACTGTAAGGATGTCCAGCCGGATAAAGATTTTTCAAAATTGTCTCGTCCGCCAGGCCGTATGGACGGTTTTCGTAGCTCTGCCTTCTTTCGTTTTTAACAACCGCCCTTTGTGCGTCAACGCTCTGCGGCGTCATCGCATCTGCAAGAAAACCCATTCTGTCGGAATCCAGATAGAGCGCAAGTTCAAGCGCGTTCGATGGAAGATCTTCGTAATAATTTGTCCTGTCCTCCGTTGTAGATCCGTTGTTATTTGCACCCGCTGCTTCTAAAAGTTTATCGAACTGTCCTTCTGCAACATGGCCGGATCCCATAAACATCAGATGTTCGAACAGATGCGCAAATCCCGTTCGCCCGGGCTTTTCATATCCAGATCCTACATGATACCAGGTATTTACTGTTACCGTTGGGGTGGAATGATCTTCGTGGAGAATTACATTCAATCCGTTCGGAAGAACATACCGTGTGTACGGTATTTTAATCTGACTCTGTGCACTTAAAACAGAACAGAGCAGGATCAAAGAAACAAGAACTTTTTTCATTCTGTTATCCTTAATTAGTTCTAGAAAGATGTTTTGTGTATTTA
>JAKAMT010000057.1 GCA_021812705.1 Bacteroidota bacterium
CCAGCATATTTGTAGCCGGATTTCCCCAGCGACAGAAAATCATAATCGTTTAAACCGGATTTATATTGAGGAACCACAGTCGGCTGACCTCCGGGTCCGCCGAATTCCAATTTAAATTCCTCCTTAATAAGATCTTTCCCGGTTAAAATTCTCTTCAGAAATTTTTCATCCAATAAAACACCAAGCTTCTCCCTTATAAAATCCAATTGCGCTTCAAGATTATCGGGACTGTTAAGGATCGGCGTTCTGAAAAGAGTAAACATATCCTGCTTATCCGGTCCGAATTTTTCCTGATTCTGAAAGAAAAGATCCAACTGCTTAATCACTTTTTCATACGATTTTTTCTCAGAGAGATAATTTTCATCAAAGAGCTCAATTAATTTTTTATTCGCGGGATTGAAATTCGCGATGTAGAGCATGATCATCTCTTCGATTGTAATTTCCGCATTGGAACGGTCTTCCGTAAAAGAATTCAGATAATCGAAAGCGCTTGATTTACCCTTATATATTTCAAGCGGCGGGAATGTTGAAGTAAAATCGAATAAGACTTTGCGCGTTTCATCTTCACCTGCAACTTTGTTAAGATGGTCCAAAGCTTTTTTGAAAACGCCCGGATTTACGTGTATCTCATATAATCTGAAAATAAAATGATAGATCTCATCCATCAATCCTGCCGCGTTAACTTGTCCCGCAGAAAGCCGATCTTTAATTTCTCTTTTGTCATTTACTTTCTGGACAAAGACGCGCACGGAATGAAAATCTGCAAGAACTACATTCCCGTTGATGGAGAATAGAGATTCATCGAATCCATATTTTTTTCTGATCTCATTTGCTATATGGAATTCAAATCGGGGCAAAGCACAAAAATTAAAATTATTTTTTTCTGGAAGAGCATGTGTTGAATTGGGCATAAATTCACAGTACCGGTTCGTTTTACATATTAATATAAACATTTGAGCCAAGCATTAAAATAGCGAATAACCTCACTCACTTCACAAGTCGAAACTATGAGCGATAGCAGGAAAATTTTGCAGCAATAGTTGAATTTCTTTCAATTTTGATTATAAGCGTGTATTAAACTATTTTTGTACAAAATTAAACAGCAATATGTCTATCACTCCATTAATGGCTCAGTATGGAAAGATCAAAGAGAGCTATCCCGATACAATTTTGCTTTTCCGGGTGGGCGATTTCTTTGAAACGTTCGAAGAGGACGCAAAAACCGCTTCGAAGGTGCTTGGAATTACATTAACCAGGCGCTCAAATGGCGCCGCGGGTGATGTTCCGCTGGCAGGATTTCCCCATCACGCAATCGATTCCTATCTCCCCAAATTAGTAAGAGCGGGTTACAGAGTAGCTGTCTGCGAACAGATGGAAAATCCCAAATTAGCCAAAGGTATAGTTAAAAGGGATGTGACCGAGATTGTTACTCCCGGTGTTGCGATCTCCGACAAACTTCTGGATCATAAGAAAAACAACTACCTGCTTTCAATATATATTGAAGAAGATGCTGCCGGAATTTCATTCTGTGATATATCGACCGGAGAATTTTCGGCATTTGAAGTGAAAAAGTCGGAAGCAGTGCAGCAGATCAGCTCCATCAATCCGGCAGAGATTCTGATCCCTAAAAAACTGAAGAATGAACTGGAACCTTTGATTCAGAGAGCGGCACCGCATGCGAGAATTACGCGAGTGGAAGACTGGATCTACAATTTTGATTATTCATCCGAACTTTTGATGAATCACTTCAACACTAAATCATTGAAGGGATTCGGAATTGATCTGCTTCGGAACGGCATCTGCGCGGCGGGTGCGGCGCTGAACTATCTGCGCGACACTCAGAAAGCAAATCTTTCCCATATCAATAAAATTTCACGGTATAATCCATCGGACTATATGCTTCTCGATTATTCCACGAAAAGAAATCTCGAGATAATGTTCACAATGCAGGACGGAGACCGTGAAGGTTCGCTTATATCAATTCTGGATAAGACCATGACATCGATGGGCGGACGCATGATGAAAAAATGGATCGCCGCGCCGCTAAGAAAATTAGAACCGATCTTGAAAAGACAGGAATCGATAGAGGCGCTGCTGAAAAACAGCACGCTGAGAAAAAATCTTCAGAACGAACTGAAAGAGATCGGCGATTTAGAACGCCTGACCTCCAAGATCTGCACGGGAAGAGTGAATCCACGGGAATTGATTGGATTAAAGACTTCGCTGAAAAAAATTCCGCTCATCAAACAATTACTGGATCAGACTTCCGTTGAAACTCTTTATTCAATAAATATAAAATTAAATCCGCTCGAAAATTTAGTTGAGATGATTGAGAGATCGATTGCGGATTCTCCCCCGCTGGCTATTTCAGACGGAGGAGTGATTAGGGAAGGATTTAACAAAGAATTAGACGAACTGCGTTCCCTCTCTACAAACGCGAAAGACTGGATTGCCGGCTTGCAAAAGAGCGAAAGAGAAAGAACAAAAATTTCTTCTCTGAAGGTGAGCTACAACAGAGTCTTCGGCTACTATATTGATATAAGCAATGCTAATAAAGATAAAGTTCCACCTGACTATATCCGCAAACAGACTTTGGTAAACAGCGAACGCTTTATTACTCCAGAGCTTAAAGAGTACGAAGATAAAATTCTGAACGCCGAAGAGAACATTATCGCGCTGGAGTCGAAACTTTTTGACGGGATAAGAAATTCCGCCGCAGAAGAAACCGTTCAGATACAGGAGAACGCGCGGCTGATTGCAATGCTTGACTGTTACCAGTCGTTCTCGGAATGCGCTGAAGAATACAAATACGTAAAACCTGAATTGGATGAATCGGATCTTTTAGATATTACGGACGGCCGTCATCCGGTAGTTGAGAGAATTCTTCCGCCGGGAGAAAAATTCAATCCTAACAGCTGCCGCCTCTCTTCAAACGAGGAACAGATTATCATTCTGACCGGTCCGAATATGGCTGGTAAATCTGTTTATCTGCGCCAAGTGGGATTAATAGTCTTGATGGCTCAGATAGGTTCATTCGTTCCGGCTTCTGCCGCTAAGATCGGATTAGTTGACAGAATTTACACGCGTGTAGGCGCAAGCGATAATATCTCCGCCGGCGAATCCACATTTTTGGTCGAGATGCAGGAAGCGGCGAACATTCTGAACAATGCCACAAGCAAAAGCCTAATTCTTCTGGATGAGATTGGAAGAGGCACAAGCACATTCGACGGAATTTCCATCGCATGGGCAATTACGGAATATCTGCACGAGAATCCGAATCTGGCCGCAAAGACATTGTTCGCCACTCATTATCATGAACTGAATGAGATGGCATCCATCTTCCCGAGAATTAAAAATTATAAAGTTGAAGTCAGGGAGTATGGCGACAAAGTTATATTCCTCCATAAAGTTACATCGGGCGGCGCAGATCACAGTTACGGAATTCAGGTAGCGCAGATGGCGGGACTTCCTCTATTCGTAACAAACCGTGCCAAAGAGATTCTTGCCAATCTCGAAAGCAAAGAATTAACTCCGTACGAAATTAAAAAAGCCAAACTGGCTAAACACAAAGGCGGAGAAGAATTTCAGATAAATCTTTTTGAAATGAAAGATGATGATCTCAGAAAACACATCTCGGATCTTTCTATAAACAGTTTAACTCCGCTTGAGGCACTTAATAAACTGAGCGAGCTGAAGAAAAAGATCGATGATGAAACGAATTAATTACAATGGCACACGGATGACACAGATTACACGGATTGCCGCACATTTATCCGTGAAAATCAGCGTCATCCGAGTAATCAGTGTTCTATTGTTGATAATATTTTTTACCGGCTGCGGAAGAAATTATACTCCGGAACAGAAAGAATATATTTCCAAGATCGAAAAATTCAGGCAGAATAAAAATCTTGAAATGAAAAACGATCCAGCTTCCCCTTTCAACAAAAAAGGGAAAGTCGAATTTCATGACTTGAATTATTTTGATCCGGATCCAGATTTTGTTTTCAAGAGCAAGTTGACAGAATATAATCCGAAAGATACAATTGTGATTTATGGAACAAAGGGTGAGCCCAGGAAGGCTGTGCGATTTGGTTATCTGGCCTTCAAATATGAAAATATTCCGTATAAGCTAAATGTCTATCAAGGGATTATTGCCGGCGGAGTAACATATTATTCGATCTGGTTCACAGATAAAACGACGAACAAAGAATCCTACGGAGTGGGAAGATATATAGACTTTGAGAAACCGAACGATCTGAACTATCTTTACGAAGTCGATTTTAATCTTTCTTATAATCCGTACTGCGCTTACAGTCCAAATTACTCCTGCGCAATTCCTACAAAGGAAGATTTTATTCCGATAGAGATTAAAGCGGGTGAAAAAAAATTTCATGATTAATTAAGGAGTACGACTTGGTAATTATATTAGACAAAAAAGCTTCAGAAGCGCAGATTGAAAATATCGTAAAGCATCTAGAAGGTTTTGGATTTCAGATTCATAAATCAACCGGTGCCGAGCGCACAATAATAGGCGCCATAGGCGTTAAACCGAATTTCGATACCCGAAACATCAGTATTCTTGACGGAGTTGATGAAGTCTACCGTGTCACTACTCCATATAAATTAGCCGGCAGAAATTTTAAAGAGGACGATACTGTTATAAATATAAAGGGAGTTCCACTCGGCGGTAACGAAATTGCTATGATTGCCGGTCCATGCTCTGTTGAAAATGAAAATCAGATGTTCCGTTTGGCGAAAGTTGTGGCGCAGTCGGGCGCAAAATTTTTAAGAGGCGGAGCGTTCAAGCCGCGCACTTCCCCCTACTCGTTCCAGGGACTGGGAGAAGAGGGATTGAAAATTATGAGAGCTGCAGCCGATGAATATAAACTTTTGGTAGTAACAGAAGTTATGCAGATAGATCAGCTTGAGCTGATTGACAAATACACGGATGTGTTTCAACTCGGCGCGCGCAACATGCAGAATTTTTCACTTCTTAAAGAATTGGGACGGGTAGAAAAACCAATTATGCTCAAACGGGGCATCGCAGCTACAATTGAAGAATGGCTCATGTCCGCTGAATATATATTGAGCGGCGGCAATAAAAACGTTTTCTTCTGCGAACGGGGAATAAGAACATTCGAAAATTACACGCGCAATACATTCGACCTTTCCGCGATCCCGGTAATTCATAAAAAAAGCCACCTTCCCATCATTGCGGATCCATCGCACGCGACCGGATTAAGAGATCAGGTTCCTCCGATGGCGCGCGCGGCTGTTGCAGCCGGAGCGGATGGATTGATGATAGAGATTCATGACGATCCGGAGAATGCATTATCGGACGGACCGCAGGCGCTTCTGCCGGAGACCTATCTTAAATTGATGGAAGAATTGAGACTGATAGCAAGTGCAATCGGCAGGACAATCTGATTGAAGATCGCAATTATCGGTCTTGGACTTATCGGCGGATCAATTGCCAAATCAATAAAAAGTTTTTCGGATGATCACGAGCTCAGTGCTTTCGACAGACCGGAAATCCTGGAAGCAGCATTTAATCTAAAAGTTATTGATAAAAAATTGTTTTCGGCTGATGAAGCGCTTGAATCGGATCTGATTTTTTTATCTTTGCCCGTTGACGCCGCCATTATTGTATTTGAAAATTTGGCCGACAGACTTTCCGCCGGACAAATTCTGACGGATGTATGCGGTGTGAAAACAATCTTTCAGGAGATTTGGGATTCCAAAAAGCGAAACGGATTTTACATCGGCGGTCATCCGATGACCGGGAAAGAGAAGGGGGGATTTGAGAATTCGGATCCTCTCCTGTTCGAAAATTCGACGTACATACTAAGCGATGCCGCCGCGGAACTGCCTGTAATAAATTCCTTCACAGAGATACTGCACAAGCTTGGCGCCAAGGTCACATTTTTAAATCCAAAGGTTCACGATATAATTGCCGCTTCGGTGAGCCATCTGCCGCAATTAGTTTCTGTGTCACTGATTAATTCCGCAAATTTTAAAGAGAGCACGTTAAACTTTTTTGATTATGCGGCGGGAGGGTTCAGGGATATGACCCGGATAGCCGCAAGCGATTTTAAAATATGGGAGCCTGTTTTACGCGAGAATAAAAAAAATATAATCCAGGCTATCGATAATTTTATACTCGATCTGGAAGCGATGAAAAAATCGGTGCACAAAGAGGAGTACAAAAAATTATCGGATAAATTTGAGAGCGCGCGCATCAAGCGCGATGAAATCCCGAAATCGAATAAGGGTTTCTTAACGCAGGTCTATGATCTGTTCATATTCGTTAAAGATGAGCCTGGAGTTATCAGCAAAATGTCCACGGCATTATTCCAGAACAATATTAATATCAAAGATATTGAACTGCTGAAGGTACGGGCGGGATCGGGTGGCACTTTCAGGATCTCTTTTGAGACGGAAAAGGAAGCCGAAAGAGCAAAGTCCATCCTTCATTCAATCGGTTTCTCAACCTCACTTTAAATTTCTACTTAAGCAGCATCATTTTTCTGATCATATTTGAATTCTCGCCGCTCAGTTTATAGATATAAATTCCGCTCGAGAGTTTACTTGCGTTATAATTTAATCTAAAGTAGCCGGGCTGATATTCTTGGTCGCTTATGGTATCTATAAGCTGGCCCAGCAAATTATATATCGATAAATTATATTTTCCCTGTTTTGCAATGCCGAATTCAATGACGGTAACCGGATTGAATGGATTAGGATAATTTTGCTCCAATCTCATCTCTTCTGGCAATGTATACTCCAGTATAATCTCCTTGATTTCTAAAATTCCCCTCTTTGCCGTTATCTGAAATTTTAATGTGTCTTTTTGTGCAGCTGGAATTCTTTTTGCATCAAATATGAAAACTACTTCTTTTTCCTCCCCCTTTTTCACATCAGCTATTGATAATTCGCCGCGGCATACCTCTATTCCGCGGGGAATATTCATTAGCGCAACATTAACCACTTCAGCGTCGCAAGTCTTTGATTCATTTACCAGGCTAAATATGATTTCGTTTCCTTTAGAACCCGGAGTTATTTTATAAGCGGACTGAGCTAGAATCTCCGGCATGGTTAATAATGCTGTGATTGATATTAATCCAATTATTTTTTTCATTATTATTTTCCCCAACTCATTTGCATTCCGGTGAATTTTTATCCGCTGTTATCTTCTCTTTATTCAATTTCCACATGATTTTTCTTCCGTCGAATTTTACGCTGAATATATTCTTATGCCTGCCCGGCATAAATATTTCCGGCTGGAGTCTGTCATGTTCAGACGGATCAAATTTATTCTCCTCTCCTATTTGGAGCAGAACCGATATCCCATTTTTATTGTCATAACCGAAATAAGCTGTGTATGAATTGTCCTCGTTTTTTCTAACACACTCCAGAACAGGAATTACAGGGAACTCTAATTTATTAGTTATCTCAAATGCCGCCTCATTTGAAATAATCCCATCCGGATTTTTCACAGTTATTTTATAGATACCCTCCTTGTTGCTCTCTTTCTTATCTATCTCAACGCGAATCAGTGTATCGGTTACTGATATTATTTTTTGAGTTGTATTGTTCCACAAGACGGTCGCATCACTTTTGAAATCAGAGCCACTTATTGTAATCTGAATTCCTGAACTCTTTCTTACCGTTATCTCGGGTGTAATTGATTCTATCCAGGGGACTTTAGGGAGTCTATTAAGAATATATTTCGGATAATAGTAGAGAAAAATAAAAGCATCTCTGGTCACATATTTTGCCTCTAATTCGAGGGTGTCGCGATACTCTTTATTAATGATTGACCGATATTGTTTAAGCCGAAATGCGGCGCTTACGCTGTCTCTACTCTCTAATTTTGTTTTGGCATTTAATAGAAGCCCATTTATCTGGTTGTTAAAAGAGATATCCCAAAGCCACTTGAATGAAGCGCATTGTGCCTGGTAGGAAATCAATGAATCGATATTTGTAACTACCGAACTTGCACTATCTGTTATGAATGATGTAAATTTATTGATTCGGAATGTCAGATAATTTCTAGTAATTTCATCTTTAGTCTTCGGTATCAATTCTTTAATTAGTTTATAATCTAAAGGAGTGGCGTAATAGACAAATAATACTTCCGCATAAGCGCTCGGCATTTCCACACAAGTATCTATTTGAATTTGGTTTACGAACAACTGGTGATGTTTTGGGTTTTTATAGTTGTCAACAATCTCATATAATATTGACAGCTTTACACCATAATCTGTTTCTTCTATCAATCGTTTTTCGATTTCAGGAAGAATGTTTTCCTTATAAAGATCATAGAGATACGATACAGCAAGCCATCTTTCCTTTTCATCCGGACAATTTTCAGCTAACTTTATCAATTCTGTTTTTGCTTGCGACTCATGTATAGGATCATTCTCAATTATTAATCTTAATTGAGATATCATGGAATGATCAGATTCTGGAGATATTTTTTGCAAATAATTGAAAGTATTTTGTGTTCTTGTATAATCTCCAAGCGAATATAGAATATTATTCGAAAGAAATTTGTATTCATCCACATCTATTTCATCGGATTGATCAAGGTTAGCATCAAGTGAAACAAGATATTCTATAGTCAGCAGGTGTGTATTCGCATATCCTAATATTTTTAATGCAATCAAATACCAATATTGAAGAGTTAAAGGTTTACTGCCAATATTTTTAAGAATTTCGGGAATAGCTTCATCTATTTTATGATCAATAACATCCATAATAGCACCTAACGACACATTTGGGTTACTTTTTGAAAGATTTGAAATTATTTTTTGTTTTTCATGATCAGAGATCTTCTGAGCATTAATGTTACATGTTAACGATAGAATCAAAATACTAATTATCAAAAAAATCACTTTTTTCATATAAGCCTCGCAGTCATAATATAAAATATAGGCAATGGATGCATTACCACCATTTTTATATTTCTTTATATTCTAGCTTGTAGAAGTAGAATATTTTTTTAATTAACTTCTTATATAATTCGTAATTATAAATACTTTCTATTCTTTCAGTTTCACCAGCATTCGCTCCCTTAAATGTTCGATTCCATGCCAATCCCAATTTATTTATCATTTCAACTTCATATCGATTAGAAAGTCTTTAGCTTTTAGTGATGCCTGAGCTTTATTTTTTATTTTGGGAAACGAATAATTAAAGCCGGATAAATTTTTTTGTGCTAATTTTTCTTCAATGTAAGTCTTTTTAATTACATTCTTAAATGTATTCGTATGTCCCTCTTCGTGAGCGATTACAAATTCCTTTAGTATATATTTTTTAATTCTAGACGGCTGAATGGGATAATATTGATATGCCTCCAAATCTTTTTTGAGCAATAGAAGTTCTTTTGGGTCTTTGGGCAGTTCGAAGGTTTTGTAATTTTCAATCATTATCGGATATTGATGGTTATAATCATTCCACTTATTCTGTATCTTTTCAAAGCAGTATTGCTGCTCGAGTTGAAGAAAATACGGTGAATGAGATGAATCGAATTATTTTTTTCATAATTATTCCCTTTCATTTTATTTGCATTCAGGTGAATCCTTATCCGCTGTAATCTTTTCTTTGTTCAGCTTCCACATGATTTTTTCCCCGTCGAATTTCACATTGAATATATTCTTATGCCTGCCCGGCATAAATATCTCCGGCTGGAGTCTGTCATGTTCAGAAGGGTCAAATTTATTCTCTTCTCCTACTTGAAGGAGAACCGATCTGTTATTTTTATTGTCATAACCGAAATAAGCAGTGTATGAACCGTCATCGTTTTTTCTAACACACTCCAGAACAGGATTTACACTGAACTCTAATTTATTTGTTATTTCAAATGCCGCCTCATTTGATATAATCCCATCCGGATTTTTTACAGTTAGATTATAGATACCTTTTTTGTTGCTCTCTTTCTTATCTATCTCAACCCGAATCAGTGTATCGGTTACTGATATTATTTTTTGAGGTGTATTGTTCCACAAGACGGTCGCATCACTTTTGAAATCAGAGCCACTTATTGTAATCTGAAATTCTGAACTCTTTCTTACTGTCACCTCAGGCGTAATTGATTCTATCCAGGGGACTTTAGGGAGTTTCTGCAAAATATACATCGGATAGTAGTGGAGGAATATATATGCATTCTTTGTCACATATTTAGATTCCGTTTTCAGAGTGTCCAAGTATACTTTGTTTATAATCGACCGGTAATGTCTAACGCTGAAAGCAGCGCTGATGCTGTCCCCAGCTACATATTTAGTATTAGCATTAACTAGGTAAAGATATAATTGATTAGAAAAAGATTGATCACCTAACCAATTGAAAGAAACGCATTGCCGGTGATAAGAGATTAATGAATCCAGGATATTCTTCAGTCCTAAATTACTGTCAGGTTTAACGGTCGCAAAATACTTTAAATACATATTACAAAAACTTTGATATGGCGATCTGAGGCTTCCCTTATTTTGTGTAACATATTTTAGATCAAAAGGTGACCCATATATTATTAATAAATTTTTGAGAATTTCACTCCTGATATAATCACTTGAATCATTCGCCACTTGATTCAATAAAAACGAATGGTTTTCATTACTTTTATATTTACTGAGTATTTTATCAAGATACACTAAACGAACTGATGGCTCTGTTTCCACGATAAAACGCTGTTTCACTAATGGCAGAACAAGAATTCCATATTTTCTGTGTAGACTTCTTACTGCGAAGTAACGGTTATTTTCATCCAGAGATTCATCTACAATTTTTAAGAGTATTCCTTTCACTTTTAGTTCATCTTCCGGAACATGGTTTAATATTAAAGCGAATAATGTTGTTGCCAATCCTTCGATTGCATAACGATACTTGTCAAACATTTCATACAAGTAATTTCGCTTTGAATAATCATTCATTTTAAAAAGTATTTCATTCGCAGCGGCTTTATAATATAATTTCCAAAATATATTATTATCATAATTATATTTATCGACAGAATCTAAGAAAGATAAAGTTAATGCATGGGTTTCTTCAGCACCAAGCTTCTGCAGTCCCCTTAAAAACTCAAACTGTATTTCAGGTCTCTGTTTCCAAATATTCTGAACCAACGAAGGGATAGCTTCAACAATATTATATTCAGTGATCATTCTAACAGAAGTTAATGGTGAATTAATAGTTCCCGCGGAGTCATAATTAGCCAGATTTGTTATTAATGTATTTTTTTGTTCCTGGGTTAATCCTTGTGCGTTACCCAGCGATACCATTCCACATAATAAAATACCAGAGATGATAATACTTTTTGTTAGTTTCATTTTATTACCTTAAATCTTTTATTAATCTTGCTTGGTAACTATTCAAAATATTCCTGACTAGAGGATCGTTCTGAACTTTTTCCTCGTAATCGCTTGAATTCACGATTTGATTCCAATTAAATTCTAACATGATTGAGTACAAATCAATTTTTTTATTTATATGAATCTTTGCCATATGAAGAACATTCGTTTCCCCCTTAATTTCATCACACTTCGGCCTAAATATTAAAAACTCTGATGCGAAATTATATTTTTTATAAACTTCCTCCATTAATTTTACAATATGTCGTTTATGTGTATTTTCGTGTTCAACTAACGCTTCAAAAACAAAATATTCGCCACCTCCCCCGTAAATCTTTTGAGCTTCCATGTCATTATATGCTTTCCCAATACGTGAATAAGGGATCGTATCTAAATCTGCCAAATTGAATAGAACACTTTTATGAAGTCTTTTAATATTGGTAATACAAAAG
The DNA here is from genome assembly GCA_021812705.1 of Bacteroidota bacterium. Lineage (GTDB taxonomy): Bacteria > Bacteroidota > Ignavibacteria > Ignavibacteriales > Melioribacteraceae > Fen-1258. The sequence goes on from JAKAMT010000057.1 coordinate 11,801, forward strand.
TCAAAGAAATAATTGAGCGATATCTTATTGGAAGGTTTAGCCATAATTTGCCAACGCTTTTCTAAAGTATTATAACATATTTCGATCCCAGGGTGTATAAAGTAATTTTCCGGAAGCAGATATAATCCAAATCCACCTCTCCGATTTGGAAAATTATTGCAATCTCTTTCGCTGAATTTTAATGGTTCTGTAATAAGCCCAAAATAAGGTGCCTCAGGTGAATTTATCGTTTTGCAATGCGCAGTTTTTTCACAATCATCTCCAATTTTGGCCATTGTTTCAAAGTTATCTAAGTATACTGGAGAATAATTTGTGCAAAAATTTTTAAATCCAACTATCCCATATCTTTTTTGGAGAATAATTTTTTCACCCTTTCTAGAATTAATATTATTGATTTGAATAGATTGAGTTACGAATTGGGGCTTTGTAATTGGATTTATATTATAAAAAGGCGGTGCTCCTATTCTTAGAACGACCAGAGAATCAGCTTCTTCCAGCGCATCATTAACAACAAAAGTGATTGGCTGTTTAACTTGCGTTAAATGAGTGCTTATACCATTAATTCTTCCCGTATTGCATCCCTCAATTATTGCGGCTTCAAATTCTGTCTCCGCTGGATAATCTCTTTCATTTCCATATCGGTCAACATTTTTAATTATTATTTGTACAGTATCTCCAGGGGATAAATCCCTCTTTGCAAAATATGCCTTAACATGACTCGCAGTATCCTCTTTTACGATCACCTTAACATCAGCCGGTAATATTCTTGAATCGGTTGTCGATATTCTCACTATCGCCGTATCCCGGTTAACGGGATTTATGCCGTCAGCTATGAATTTATATTCAGCTTCACCGAAATTTGCATGAGCTAAATTTGATATTGAGTTTACCGGTTTATCCGTAAACGGATCGGCTAAATGACCAAGTTGTGAACCTTTTATTATACTTAAATTGTATTTTGTTGAATCGGGAAGTCTGTAATCCGTACATTTATCGCTGCTAAATGTATAGATTTCATTTTTAATCTCTTTACCGTGGATAACATTCTGAACCTCATGGTCGGGGTAGATAGTATATTTGAATGTAGAAGGATTTAGGATTAATGTATCCTTCGTTTCCGCCCCGTTAGAAGATCCGTTTATGATAATTTGTTTTGGTGCTCCAATGTAAGGTGAGTTAAGACTTACAGAATAGTAACCGGATTTTTCTAAAGATATAATAGCAACCTTGCCAATCGGTTCTCTATGGTAGTAATCATAAAATTGCACATCGGCATCGCCGCTTTCAATATTCAGACGCACTGTTTTATCAGTTAATGAACTAATCTCCTTATTGCAGATAAAATTCATCTGTGAATGTTGAGACCCGCAGATCTCTTTTTTTGTAAAATCAATTCCAAATTCAAACGCGGGAGGCGGAGGAGGAGGTGGCGGCGGAAATTTTACTTCAAACTGTCCGCTGATATCGCATGCGTCATCCTCATATAACGAATAAATCAAATTTTCATCTAAATAGACTTCAACTGAAGCGCCCTGATGGCAAGCCATTATCACTCCGGCTCTGAATGATATGTTGAAGATATAAACTCCTTCTTCATCAAACAATACAGTCCCTTCCACATTTCTTACCTGATGCGAGATTGGAGAGGTCACAACGGCAGTAGCACTGGTAGGTTTGCACTCCCATTCATTCCAGTACGGCAGATAATAGCAATACACGCGGCATACAGTTTTAATAGTGACTCTAACTATATGAGCAGTCTGCATAGTAATCTTTGTCGAATTTTGATCGGCATTAATTGAAGGATTGATCTTAATTTTCTCACGAATAATCGTTTGAGAATGAACTGGCCGAGAATATGAGATTATTGCAAAAAATATTAGAGCGGATAAGAATATATTTTTGATTTGCAGGAAAGGATAGTTGTGCATTTGTCCCCCCTGTTGTATTTGTTTCTACATAATTTTAGAGATAAAATAAATTAATGTCAACACAATAATTCTAATTCCGTTTAAATCTTAGAAATTATCTCTAAAATCTTTCGAATGTTTTAATCCTGCTCATTTTATTTTACCAGCATCATCTTGCGGATTATATTCACTTCCCTGCCGGTTAGCCGGTAGAAATAGATTCCGCTCGAAAGCCGAGACGCATCATATTTAACCCTGTAATATCCGGGCTGATATTCTTCTTCGCTTATCATCTCTATTAGCTGACCCAGCAAATTATAAACTGAAAGATTATATCTTCCTCCCTTCGGCAAAGCAAATTTTATTACTGTCGCAGGATTGAAAGGATTGGGATAATTCTGATGAAGTGCAAATACTGTAGGAATGCCCGATTCCGCCTGCTCAACCGAGGTGATTTTACCATCCACTGCAAGGATACGGATCATTTTATTACTGTTTTCGATACCGTCATAAATCGTGAATGAGATTTTCTTAAGTGAAGCTGATGATTCCGATCCTTTAATGTTTTTATATCTCACTGATTTTAGAATTGATTCATAATTTTGAATGCCGCTTCTTCCTTTCAAAGAAAGTGTTCCTGTTCCCCAATTATAAATCGAAGATACTGAAAGAATAGAATTAACTTCGAGCAGATCCTCAGTCAAAATAAATCCTTCCTCAAATTTTACTTCGGCGCCATAGAGGTAAGTGCCGTCCTGATCCGATAAATTCAGGCTGTCGCTCAAAATCATGGAAGCAGAGCCGAGCGGGTACTTCAGTATTTTAGTTTCCATTCCGCTTATAACAGGAGCAATATTCCCCTGAATAAAAGAAATTCTTCTATAAACTGTATTACTTCTGTCAATGCCGTCACTGTAAGTAATGCTTACAGTTCTGACATTCGGGTTTGGAGTAAACGAATTATTAAGATATAAAACATTTCGAACTGCATTCTGAAAATCTGATGCAGAACCGGAACCGGTCAATGTTAAAGTTCCCGAAGAAGCATCCCAGGAACCGCTAATGCCTCCACTGCCGCCAAGTATAAGCGAATCTTCACCTGCGATATAATTTTCAGTTATAGAAATTGTCGCACCGCCTCCGCTTCCTCCATCAACGTCAGCAAAAATTACAGAATCTGAGATTGCTATCCGGCTCTCTTTTATTCTGTAAACGAGGGCGGATAATTCAATCTTATCAACCACAGGAGCCGAGTTCACCGGCGTCACCTTAAGATCTCTTGTAATAGTATTGCTGTTGTTTACACCGTCATTTACTGTGAATGAAATTGTTCTTATAGAGATATCCGGATTGACGCTCGAATTAGTGTAACCAATACTCTGAAGAGCATTCTGATAATTGGCGATCGACGAGATTCCATTGAGTGTTATTTTTCCGGTCGGCTGGTCCCATGTTCCGGTAATGCCGTTGGCATTGGAAAAATTTAATTTGTCCTGATCATTTTTATAATTATTTGTTATCTGGATTACCGCACCCGCTAGATTAGTATTGTCCAGGTCATTGATCGTAATGGAACTCGTAATTATTCTAGATGATTCCCCTTCTGTATATGAAACAGAAGAGGTTTCAATTCCCGAGAGAGCGGGAGGAGTGTTTTTAACAATTATAATATTCGAATTGCTGCTTGTTTGCGACGCATCGTAGCATCTTACTCTGTAATAGTAACTGTTAGTTGAAGACAGCCCTGAAATTGTGAAAGTTGCAACATTACCCACATCCCTGTCACTGTAACCTGCAACAAGAGTTCCGGCACTGAATGAAATGCTGGTTGCTACATCAATTCGATAGCCTAATACATCCGGAATTGTTTTCCAATTTGCTGTAAAACTTGTCTGCGTAATTGAGGATGCATCTACGGCGCGGGGAATGCCAATCAATTTTATAACGGATGAATTTGCACTGATTCCTCCGGCATTATAAGCTCTTACTCTGTAATAATGGTTTTTCTCCGGAGTAATTCCGCTTACATTATAAGTTGTAACATTACCGACATCTTTATTTTCGAAGTCTGTTTCGAAAGTTATGAAATTATTCTCAGTCGAAACATCAAGTCTGTATCCGGCAGCCCCCGTTGATGAATTCCAATTTGCATTGAAACTTGATTCTTGCGATGATGTTGCTGCCAAACTCACAGGCGCCGGGGGTGCCGTAAGAATACTAATATTGTTTGAGTTAGTGCTTGTGCCGCTGGAATTATTTGAGCGGACTCTGTAATAATATTTTGTACTGGCAGTCAATCCTGATAACACGCATGATGCAACATTGCCAACGTCTTTGTTTTCATATCCGGCTAAAAAATTTCCGGCACCGAAAGTTGAATCGGTTGATACATCCAGATAATATTTCACTGCGCCTGTTGTTGTATTCCAGTTGGAGGTAAATCCTGTTTCTGTTACAGAGGATGAAGCAGCTGCGACAGGGGCGGCCGGAATAGTGAGAGCCGTGATTGAGAGTGAGGAAGCGCTCGTTCCGCTGGCGTTATAACTTCTTACTCGGTAATAATAATTTGTACCCGATGAAAGCGATGCAAGTGCTGCTGTCGCTGCACCGCTCATATCTTTATTTTCGTATCCGGCAACAAATGTTCCTGCTCCGAATCCGGAGCTGGTTGATACATCTAATCTGTATCCTCCGGCTCCCGTTACGGTGCCCCAATTTGCAGAGAAGCCTGCAGATGAATAAGAAGAAGCGGCCGATGCCGTCGGCACAGCAGGAATAGTAAGGATTGTAACCGTACCCGAATTAGAACTTGTTCCGCTTGCATTGAATGCGCGGATGCGGTAATAATAAGTAGCCCCTCCCGTCAATCCCGAGACCGCATATGTATTTACATTGCTTACATCCAGATTATTGTAGGATGTAAGTATAGCCGAAAAAGCAGCGTCAGATGAAACATCCAGATAATATTTTGTTGCGCCTGTTGAAGTGTTCCAGTTTGCGCTGAATCCTGTTTCTGCCAAATTAGTTGCCGCCGAGCTTATCGGGGCGGCAGGAATTGTCAATGCTGTGATGGTTCCAGAATTGCTGCTCGTTCCGCTCGCATTATAAGATCTTACTCTGTAATAATAATTTGTTCCTCCGGATAATCCGGTGACAGAAATATTTGTTGAATTCCCCGCATCCCTATCATTATAACCGGCAAGAATAGTTCCCGCAATAAAATTGACATTTGTCGAGACATCAATTTTATATCCGGCGGCACCCACGACAGAGTTCCAATTTGCCTGAAAGCTGCTTAGTGCTAAAGAGGTAGCCGCTGCAGATGCCGGAACACCAGAAGGATCTACCGCAGTAGTCAGATTAGTAACATTCGAATTACCGCTTGTTGCACTGGTGTGGTATGATCTAACTCGATAATAGTAATTAGTGCTGCCGTTAACACTGGAAATTGTAAG
>JAKAMT010000223.1 GCA_021812705.1 Bacteroidota bacterium
ATCACATTTGTGGTCTCTTTCTGTTTTAAATTAATATTATTTCCGCATCGTTTTAACATAGTGAGTTAGTTATATTTATTTCCAAAATAATACTTATGAATATATTCTACGCAAAATATCTTCTTGAACTGAAGCATCAATTCACAATCTCTTACAATTCAAGAAAAACTACACCTGTGGTTCTGGTTAAAATTGAGGAGAACGGTATTGCTGCGTACGGCGAAGCCTCGCTTCCTCCTTATCTTCCCGAAAATCAGGAGACGGTGATAAACTACCTGACAGAATTTTCGCACATCATAAAACGTGGGTATTCCGATATTCCAAATATTTATAAGTTGATGGAATCTATACCAGTTCAAAATAATCCTGCTAAAGCAGCGATTGATATCGCGCTTCATGATTTGACTGGCAAAAAAGAAAAAAAAACATGTCGGGAATTATTAGGCATCCGTTCCAATTCTTTGCCCTATACATCTTACACAATCGGCATTGATTCGCCGGAAGGAATGAGAAACAAAATTGAAGCTGCCGAAGAATATAAATACCTTAAAATAAAAATAGGCACGAAAGATGATAGAAGAATAATTTCTCAAGTGCGCGAAATTACAGACAAACCTATATACGTTGATGTGAATCAGGGCTGGGATAATTTAAATGAAGCATTTGAAATGTCGAAATGGCTGGCGGATCAAAATGTAAAATTGATAGAACAGCCGTTCAAAAAATATAATCTCGCTGGTAGCCAATGGCTAAGTGAACGGTCGCCAATTCCGATCATAGCAGATGAAGACGCTCAAAGTTTAGCGGATCTTGAGGTAATCAAAAATTCGTTTAATGGCATAAATATAAAACTTATGAAATGCGCCGGTATCAATGAAGCCCTTAAGATGATTAATTATGCAAAAAAAAATAATCTCAAGATTATGCTGGGCTGCATGACGGAAACTTCCAGCGCAATTTCTGCCGCTTCGCAGTTGGCTTCCGCCGCAGATTTTATTGACCTGGATGGGAATGCGCTTATTTCGAATGATCCTTTCAGCGGGCATCATGCATCCGACGGAAAAATATATTTGTCTGATAAAAGCGGACTTGGGATTGATCTTAATAAAGAAATTGAATTTATTAAGTTATAATTCTGTTAAACCTAATGACGAATAAATTTATTCATTTGAGTATATTATACTATAAAATTACGGGTTTAATAAAATGTCTAAGAACTATGTCTCCAATAAGGATGAAACCGTTCGGCTTTTCAAAAATGATCTGCTCGAATCCCTTTCAAAAGTGCATTGGAGTGTGCCATTATACATTTACATTCCGATAATTTCACTGCTCATTTATAAAGGATTTACTGCTTCTGAGCTTCCCGTATACCAAATCGCCCTTCTTGTAATCTACGGAATAATAATTTGGACTCTTACCGAATATCTTTTGCACCGGTTTGTTTTTCATTATCAGCCGAAAGGAAAACTTGGACAAAGAATTCATTTCCTTTTCCATGGCGTGCACCATGCTTATCCAAAGGATTCCAAAAGATTAGTGATGCCGCCGGCAGTAAGTTTGATTCTCTCTATACTTTTCTTCCTTTTATTCAGAAAAATTTTGGGTCATTATTATATCTATTTTTTCTTCGCAGGATTTTTAGCGGGCTATCTCTTTTACGACATAACGCATTACGCTATTCATCATTTTAATATGCACAATAAATTTTGGCTCTATATTAAGAATCATCATTCTAAACATCATTATCAAAATCCCGAGTTAGGATTCGGAGTGAGCCAGCCTGTGTGGGATTTTATTCTAGGCACGAAATTTCCAGAGAAAGAAAATGGCTCGGTCAATCAGCCGGAATAGTCCAAAGGTTCTGAAGATAAAAATGATAAGATTAAAAAGAATAAAACGAATATTCGGTTCAAGTAATGCACTATTTTTTCTTATTGCTTTGGTTATGGCGCCTAGCTGCGAACTTAACCTGAATGCCGATTCCGAAGTCTATATACGTTTTAATCAATTGGGCTTCAATACCAATGATTACAAATCGGCAGTGATTTTGTCAAAAGGGGAATTGGCCGGAAAATCTTTTTCAGTCATAAGCGCAATAAAGAAAGAGGAAGTCTATACTGGAGTGGTCCCCAAAAATCTCGGTCAGTTCGGAAATTTTGCGTTCACATATGATCTGGATTTCAGCTCTCTTAAAATTAAAGGTGAGTACTATATTCAGTTGGGAAGAAAAAAAAGTTCCACTTTTAAGATTGGGGAGAATGTTTACTCTGGACTGGCGGATTCACTCTTGAAATTTTTTACAGTGCAAAGGTGCGGCTATACAAATCCCTATCTTCATAAGATCTGTCATATAGCCGATGCTACAAGCATTATCGACGGCAAGAAAATCATTCAAAGTAAGTATGATGTTACCGGCGGCTGGCATGATGCCGGAGATTATGTGAAATTTCTAAACACGACGGCGTTTTCCACATACATGCTTATATTTTCGTATGAGTTTGATCCTGTGAAATTTGGTTTTGATCACGACAAAAACGGCGTTCCTGATCTTCTGGATGAGGCAAAAATAGGATTGGATTGGATGCTGAGATGTGCCTATTCCGATACAAAATTCATAACTCAGGTTCAGGATCTGCGGGATCATGATGTGGGATGGAGAATGCCGGAAGATGATAAACTTGGCTTCGACCGTCCTGCTTTTTTAGGAATGGGAAAAAATCTGATCGGAATCTACTCTGCAACAATGGCTCTTGCGTCCAGAATCTGGAAAGACAAAATTCATGACATTGAATTTTCAAAAAAATGTTTATCCGCTGCTGAAAAATATTTCTCCGTCAGAAAAAAAGTGGCGGATATTGATACAAGCGGTACAGGACATTACAGGGACGAAAAATATTTCGGTAAGCTTTCCCTGGCAGCTATTGAACTTTATCAGGCTACTTCGAATAAATCATATCTTGATGAAGCCGCAATTTTAGCGGATTCCGCCAAGTCGGATTATTGGTGGAGCTGGGGCAATATTAATTCTCTTGCCGATTACAAACTTGCAAAAATATTTCCAAAGTATTCCCTCTATATCAAAAATAATCTGGATGATTTCAACAAAAGAAAAAATAACAATCTATTCAATAAAGGTACTGAACTGAGCTGGGGAACAAACGTAACGCTTTTGGGAATAAGCCTTCAAAATATTTTGTACAAACGTCTCACCGGCGATGCGAGCTATGATTCACTTTCGGTTCTTCAGCGTGATTTTATTCTGGGCAGAAATCAATGGGGAGTAAGTTTCATCTCGAATGCCGGAAAAAATCATTCAAAAAATTTTCATCATCAGATCGGATACATAAAAGGGAATCTGCCGGGCGGATTTGCGGCTGGGCCTGCAAAAAAAGAATTTGTTCAAAAATCAAAAATAAATTTCGAAAAACAGGACGAGTATTTTCTTTTTCAGACTGATGAAGATTATTACAGAGATGACAGAATGGATTATATAACAAATGAACCTACTATAACAGGCAATGCGACTGCCATATTTGTGTTCGGAAATCTTGCTTTTGCGAACTAAAAACAGTGTTCTGTTTTGATGCAATACTACTTTTTTTCTCATATTTAGATATCTTTCGGTTATAAAATGCGCATTTTGAAGCATAATACAATTTTTAATGGCATATTTATTGGTAAAACATTCTTGTTAAATATGCGAAAGGCAGATTAAAATGAACGGAAGCATACGCCGGATTCCTTCGGGATTCTCTCTCATCGATAAA
>JAKAMT010000224.1 GCA_021812705.1 Bacteroidota bacterium
TCTCGCGTGGATTCGACAGCTATTTTAAAGAGTACCAGACAAGCGATGAAGCATCCAAAGGAATCAAACGAACCTATCAGGAAAGCGCTGTTATTCCTTTCCCCAAAAACAAAATTAAATTTGTTCTGGAAAAAAGAGACCGCTCCAACAAACTGAATGAAGTTTTCTCTTCGGAAATTGATCCGTCGGATCTGTACATTATAAAAGATCCGGTGAAAGACGGGTCCGTTAAGATTTACAAACCGCATGTAAGCGGAGATCCGCATACCAGTCTGGATGTTGTGATTCTTGGCGACGGATACACATTAAAAGAAGAAAACAAATTCAGAAAGGATCTTAAAAAATATTCCGATCTTTTAATTGCGCAGGAACCTTTCAAGTCAAACAAAAATAAGATTAATATTTACGGTGTGCTTAAACCTTCCGAGGAGAGCGGCATAGACGAACCCGGCGCAAATATTTATAAAAATACAGCGCTCGGCACAACTTTTTATTCGCTCGGCTCTGAACGGTATGTGTTAACTGAAGAAAACAAAAAGATGCGGGATGTTGCGGCGAATGTTCCGTACGATGCCGTCTATATTATGTGCAACAGCGCGCGCTACGGCGGCGGAGGCATATATAATTTTTATTGTACTTTTTCTGCCGATAACCAGTTCAGTCCCTACATTTTCCTTCATGAGTTCGGTCATTCGTTCGGCGGATTGGCGGACGAATATTACACTTCCGACGTTGCGTACAATGAGTTTTATCCAGCGGGGCAGGAACCGGTTGAGCCGAATATAACGCGGCTGCTGGATAAGAATAATCTCAAATGGAAAAATCTGATTACTCCGGGAATAGAAATTCCCACACCGTGGGAAAAAGATAATTACGACAAAATGGATTATGCCTGGCAGAGTGAACGACGGGAGATGAATAAAAATATTGCGGAGCTTAAAAGAAAACGGGAATCCCAAAGTATTATAGAGAAGGCCCAGAATGAATATAATATGAAAGATAAAATTCACAGCGATGAAGTGGACCGGTATCTGATGAGTAGCAAATACTGGCTTAAGATCGGCGCATTTGAGGGAGCGGGCTATTCGTCAAAGGGAATGTACCGGTCAATGCTGGACTGTCTTATGTTTTCAAAAGGAACAAAGCCGTTTTGCAAAGTGTGTGAAGAACATGTAGCCAAAGTAATCAAGCACTTTTCGGAATAGGAACCCAAATGAAAATATTCTATCTGTGCAACCCGGCCGCACACGGGGGAAAGGGAAATAAATATTTTGAGCTGATTAAAAATAAATTTGATCTGCACAAAATTGAACACGAATCGCTTAAATCGGAATATGCCGGTCATGCGATTGAGATAATTCAAAATCTTGATTTCGGAAAATACGACGGCATAGTGGTTTCGGGCGGCGACGGCACTTTGTTCGAAGCGGTGAACGGATACTTTGCAAACGGCTCTGAGAAAAGAATTCCTCTTGGAGTTGTGCCAATCGGCAGGGGAAACGCATTTGCCAGGGATCTCGATCTGCATCCGGAAAAATGGGAAGAAGCTGTTGATGCGGTAGCCGGAGGCAAAAGAAAAAAAGTTGATGTGGGTTTCTGCAAAACCGGAAAGGAGAGCTTTTATTTTATAAATATACTTGGACTTGGATTCGTTACGGATGTAGCCCAAACGGCTTTTAAACTGCGCGCACTCGGCCATCTCTCATATATAATAGGCGTTCTGTACAGGACTATATTTTTAAAAGCGTATTCCGCCTCGTTTGAAATTGACGGCAGAAAATTTGAAAACGAGAACGTGTTTGTTGAAATTTCAAACTCTCGTTATACAGGCAAAGATTTTTTAATGGCTCCGGGCGCGGAGATAGACGACGGAAAATTGGATGTGACTTCTCTGAAGAAACTCTCAAGAATAAAACTGCTGGAATGCCTTCCGAAAATATTCACCGGAGAGCATATTAAGTTGAAAGAGGTTGATTCTTTCAAAGCGGAAAAAATCCGGGTATCTACTTCTCCGGTAAAACTTCTAACGCCTGACGGGCAATTAACGGGCACGACGCCCATTTCGGTCGAATGCCTGCCGGGCGCAATTGAAGTTTTTGTAAAATAAAGTTTTCTAAAGAGTAAAAATTATACGCTACTGTGCCCAGGGAAGTTTGTCAAGATCCACATTCCCTCCGGAAAGTATGAGCGCAACCCTCTTGCCGATGAATTTTTTCTTGTTCTGCAGAATTACGGCAAGCGTAACCGCGGATGAAGGTTCAATTATAATCTTCATCCTTTCCCAAATCATTCTCATTGCGGCTACAATGGTTTCCTCTTCAACGGTGATGATGTCGTGAACATTGTTTTTAATAATAGAGAAAGTGCGGTCGCTTAACTGTGTCATCAGTCCGTCGCATATTGTAATCGGATTGACCGACGGTTGAATCGTGCCGCTCTTCAATGATCTGAAAGCGTCGTCTGCTTTGGCCGGTTCCGCGCCGATTATTTTCGTATTTGGAGAAAAATATTTTGCGCTGAGGCAGGTTCCGCTTAAAAGCCCGCCGCCGCCCACGGGAGAAATTATATAATCAACTTCTCCAAGCTCTTCCAAAATTTCTTTGGCGCATGTTGCCTGTCCCGTTATTACAGTATAATTGTCGTAAGGATGAACTACGATGGCGCCGGTTTTGGAAACTATTTTCTCCAAATTTTCTTGTCTCGATTCAAGAGTAGGTTCGCAGTGGAATATTTTTGCGCCGTATCCCTGCACGGCCAATTTTTTTATCTGTGGAGCCGTGCGCGGCATAACAATATAAGCGGGAATGCCTCTGGATTTTGCCGCAAGGGCCAGTGCCGCGGCATGATTGCCCGATGAATGCGTTGCCACTCCTTTTTTTAAATCAACTTTGGGAATAGACATAACGGCCAAAGTGGCGCCCCTGAATTTGAAAGCGCCCGCCTTCTGAAGATTTTCACATTTGAAAAACAGTTTGCATTCAAAAATGGCGTTCAGCGATTTTGATGATAGAATGGGAGTGCGGTGAATCCTGTTTTGAATGAGTTCGTGAGCTTGAGTGATGTGAATTTTGCTGGGTTCGTTTTGTAGAAACATATCTCCTCCATCAGTCGTTCAGATATTAGCAAAAATTCTTGAATTAATCCGTGATTTAGAATAATGCCGGACCTTATTTAACTTTAAAAATTCCGAGCGTAATGTCGTCGCTCTGTTCTGCCTCGCCGCGGTAGAGTTTTATTTCTTTGAAAATTAAATTCAACAGTTCTTCCGGATTAAGATTTTTATTTGCGAGAAGAAGATTTTCAAATCTGCTGTCGCCGAATTCTTCCCCTTTTATATTTAGCGCCTCAGGAATTCCGTCTGTATAAAACACAATTAAATCGTTCTTTCCAAGTTTAATTTTTTCCGAAACATAAGGAGCTTCAAAAGAGCCCAGCATTAATCCACCGGCCGCAAGCTGTTCTAAAGAACCGGAAGAATTTCGCAGTAAAAACACCGGATTGTGCCCCGCGTTTATGCTTGTGAGAGAATTTTCTTCGCTGTCGTAAAAACCGAACCAGGCGGTTACAAATTTATCTGCAGTCGTCGATTCAATTAAAAATTTGTTGAACAGCCTTACAAAATCCACTGCGTCGAAATTTTCCTTGGAGATAATAAAATAAATTTGGAGATAAGAAAAAAGCGTTGAAACAATTAATCCGGCGGGAATGCTTTTGCCGGCAACATCGCCCACAAAAAA
>JAKAMT010000058.1 GCA_021812705.1 Bacteroidota bacterium
TTTCCGTCGGATGCGTTTTCGCCGTTTGCAATAACAACATCGGCATTATATTTTTTGATCAATCCCGGCAGATAAAGCTGAACTACGTTCAATCCCGGCTGGCCTATTATATCTCCAATGAAAAGTATGTTTATAGTCATTTTATTTTTTCTTTTGGGATGCAATATATCTAAAATCATCTGAATTTCGAAGCCGCGGAGCTAATGATTGTCATTTCGACCTTAAGAAGAAATGCGATCTGATTAAAGATGATTTTTTGCTAAATTTGTTTTAAGAAATCGCTGCAAAGATGAAGGAAAATTATTTAGAAGAAGTTCAATTTGAAGAAGCCGAATACTGCGTTTTCGATTTTGAGACAACGGGGATGTCCGGGAGAGCCGATAAAGTAATTCAGATCGGCATGGTGAAAATCCGCAATGGCAAAATTACGGACACATTTATGTCATATATCAATCCCGGCAGGCAGATTCCCTATTTTATAACAAAGCTGACCGGCATTACGAATGCTGATGTTGAAAACGCCCCCTACTTCGACGAAGTCTATTCAAAAATAGTTGAGTTCATAGGGGATAGTGTTCTCATTGCCCACAATTTGAGTTTTGACCAGTCATTTCTAAGACACGAATGCGCCGCCGCCGAATTGGAATATCCCAGGAACGAATCTGTGTGCACATTGCGGCTCGCCCGCAAATTATACCCGAACCTACCCAGCAAGTCGCTCGGGAATCTCGCCAAATCATTGAGGATACGGCACAGAGATGTTCACACCGGATTGGGAGATTCAATGGCAGCCGCAAAAATTATGCTTAAGATGTTTCCGATTCTCCGCTCCGAACATAATGTTGACAGTCTAAGCGATCTCATAAGTTTTCAAAATTATCCAGCCTCATCCAAGCCGTACAGAATCATAAAGAAAAAACTGCTGGACGATTATTCAAAAATTCCTGATGAGCCGGGAATTTATAATTACAAAAACGAAAAAGGTGAAATCCTTTATATAGGCAAAGCAAAATCTCTGAAGAACCGCTTAGGTAATTATTTCTCGAACAACGCTATTAGGAAGGCAAAAGATATAGTCAGAAAAGCATCGACACTTGAATTTCGGAAAACAAACAGTGAATTGACCGCCCTGCTTTCAGAAGCAGAGATGATTAAAATTCATAATCCGAAATTGAACAAGATGCTGAAAAAATATCCCAACAGTTATTATTTAAAATTAAACACAAGCGATAAATTTGCATCATTAGAGGTAACTACAAAATTTCAATTCGACGATTGCGATTACTACGGCCCGTATCCGAACAGAGATACCGCCGGTTCGTTGAAAGATGTGGTCGACAGGACTTTCAAACTGAAGGAATGCAAAGAAAAGGAATTTAAAAGATCGAGGCGGTGTTATCTTGCGGATATTGAGAGATGCCTCGCACCCTGCACGGAAAGCGGAGTCGCTGAAGATTATAAAAATGAATTGAATCAGGTGCATGAATTTTTGTCGGGGCATAATCAGACCGCGGTAGAAAGGCTTCTGAACCGTATGAAAGAATTGAGCGCCGCGCAGAAATATGAAGAAGCCGCTTCCGTGAGAGATGTTGTGCAATCTATTTTGAATCAAATAAACAAATCATCCATACTCTCCGAACCTATCAACAGAGCGAATGTGCTTATTGAGGTTTCAGGCGCCGGTGCAAACGATTACCTTCTTCTACTTGAAGGGAATATTTTTATAAGAAATTATTTTTTGCAGAAGCAGGATGTTTTTAACACTGCGCTTGACGATTATTTTGACGGAACGATAAAAAGAGAGAGGCTGATAACCGAGAATGATCTTGAAAAATTACGGATTAGCCTGAGCTGGCTGGTTAAAAACAAAAATAAAATCAAAGTGCACTATTTAAATAATTATGGTTCAAAAGATGAGCTGGGCGCCGCATTTATATTCCAATCTAACGAAAAATTTTAACTCCCGTTTCGTTTATTCTAAACCGGCATAAAATGGGTAAGCACATATCTGGCAACTACAGCAGTCACTACTATTATAACGAAATAGATTAATAAATTTTTATACGAATTCTTTGTGAATGCAAGCGAAGTTTTAAATCCCCGCCAGCCGCATTCCACGCATCTGTAAATTTTAAAGAATCCCGTTTTTCGTATTATCTGTTCTTTCATCGAATTTGTGCGCGATCTTTGGAGTGTGCCTTTTTTACCGCAGGCAGGGCAGGCGCTGTAGGCGGGATTTCGAGAAATAAGGACTTTCGTATTTTTCATAATAGCTTTGTAAGTTTATCAGAAGATTATCTAAAAAAGTGCCGATACTTTTTATCGTCGTTCAAAATTTGGTACGCAGCTAAAAATTGTCTGTCGAATTTCAAAGATTCTTTAATTCGTCCTTCCCTGCCGTCTGTTCTTGCCGCAAGTTCTTCATTGATCTCAAAGATCACATCATCGCGGTATTTTTCCAATTCGATATTATGATTCAAGTCTATCTGTTTTTTCTGTTTAGACAATGATTCCAAAAATGCTTTGTCAATATTTTCCTCGGTGCCGCTGTTAATAAGCTGATCAATAAGTTTCTCCGATTTCGAAACGAAAGAAAAATTTTGAGATTTTATGTATTCGCTGAATTCTTTAATTAGAAGTTCCGGTTTAACATTTTTCCATAGCCTTTTAGGATCCGTACTGAAATAATTTGTGGCGAATTTGAAGAACATCCCTTCCGCCAGAAGGCTTTGAACATATAAGGAATTTGAAACATTTTTTACTACCGAATCCGGAAGTATACCCCCGCCGGAATAGACTTTTCTTTTACCGTCAGTATTAAACTCTTCACTTTTAATTCCGGTATACTGCTCAAACACTTTATTTTTTTCGGAATAATCGATCTTCTGAATTGATCTTCCGCTTGGCGTATAATAGCGTGCTGTAGTTATTTTGAGAGAAGTATTATATGAAAGAGGAAGAATTGTCTGGACCAAACCTTTGCCGAAAGAATTTGTGCCGATCAATGCCGCGCGGTCGTGATCCTGAATTGCGCCCGCAAGAATTTCAGAGGCCGATGCGGAGCCTTCATCTATCAGCAGAACCATTTTCGTATCTGGCAGAAGGGGCTCTTCATTACTGTAATAATTTTTATTGCTTAAAGTGTCTCTTCCCTTCACAGAAACAATTAACTGGCCCTTTTTCAGAAATTTTTCCGCTACATCAATGGCGGCATCCAGAAGTCCGCCGGGATTTCCTCTCAAGTCCAGGACAAGAGATGAAATATTTTTTTTGGATTTCAATTCCAGCACTGCTTTTTTCACTTCATCGCCGGCCGATCTTGAAAATCCGCTCACTTTGATATACGCATTTCCGCTTTCTACCGGAACAAATCCGTAATATGTTACATTTTTTACTTCTATATCTTCACGAATCAGATTGAACGTTATCGGTTCATCTACCGCTTCTCTTTTCACTATCACTTTCAACGATGAACCAGGATCTCCCTTCAGCAATTCGCTAAGATCTTCAACATTCTCTTTTGAAACGGCATTATCGTCTATTTTAATTATTACATCGCCTATTCTCATCCCCTGCCTCTGTGCAGAATACCCCTCAATGAGATCCACAATTGTCACTTTGTCATTCCTAACTCCCACAGATGCACCAATACCGCCGTATCTTCCTTTCGTTATTATGTCTATGTCGCGCTGCTGGCCCTGATCAATAAAATTTGTGTATGGATCCAGAGAAGAGAGCATTCCGTTTATACCCGCTAGCATAAATTCTTCAGGTTTTAGAGGTTCTACATAATTGAGAGCCACTTCTTTATAAACTCTGCCGAATATATCTATGCTTTTATTTATCTCGAGATAAATATCATTGTCTCTTGTTATAAATCCAGAAAAAAGAATGATGCTTGCCGCTGAGATAACTAAAATTTTTCTGATTTTCATTTTACATCCTGGACGATTCTATTTTTTTTATTTCCTCAATAATAATTGCATGTATTTCCGGAATCGAATTCAATCCGCTGATTGTTCTGAATCTTTTCTCTTTTTCCGCCAGATACAGATAACCTTTTCTTACACGTTCATAAAAATCGATTTGCGAGAGTTCGATCCGGTCGAGTTCAATCTGTTTTACTTTTGATTTTCGTTTTATGACCTCGTCTATCGGTATATCCAGGAAGAAAGTGATATCCGGGACAGCTTCCTTGATCACAAATTTTTGGAGTTCTTCTACAAAATTAAGAGGGATTTTTCTTCCGAATGATTGGTATGCGATTGATGAATCATGGAACCGGTCTGATATAACAAAAACATTCTCTTTCAGAGCGGGCAAAATGACCTGACTGACCAACTGTGAGCGGCTGCCGGAAAAAAGAATCAATTCTGTTTCGATTGACATTTCCGAATTTTTTTTATCAAGCAGAATATCGCGGATCTTTTCGGAGATTGGAGTTCCGCCCGGTTCGCGAATTATTTCAACTTTTTTCCCTCTCTGCAAGAGATATTTTTCGAGCAATTGGACCTGAGTAGATTTACCGCAAAAATCAAGCCCTTCAAAAGTGATGAACATAATTATTACTGTTTAATTATATAATCGAGTTTATTAGGTACTGTGTTTGTCAATGTTATAAATCTTGGAATTTGAACCACCGGCTCAATCTTGCCGTGCTCTTCCTTAAGTGCAGACCAATAATCCACATACGCTTTAACGCTGTCGTTTGTCAGCCGGCCAAGTTTATTTATGCCTCCCCTCAGCACAATATTTATCCTTGCAGGAAAAAGGATAAGCTGCTTAGACGGAGGAACGTTTCTTGTTTCAACAAGAACGTTTTCAAAAGTTTTATCCACTATTTTTTGAACTTCAAATTCAACCAGACAGCTTTTTGCAGAAGCAGTAACTCCTTCAGGAAAATCGATGTTAAGTTCAAGCGAAACATTTTCCGAAACGTCTTTTATCTCTTTAGCCTCTGTCTTAATAGAATCAATCTTCTGAAGAACATTCGCCGCGCCGTAAATCTCTATCTCATCAGGAACAATTTTTATATCCGAAGAGGGACCGTATCCCGGTTTAAATTCGATTTTGAAATTTTTGATGAGTTTAACGGTCCTGGCTCCGATTTTTTCAACTTCAAATTCAATTTGAGACGGAGACATTTCCAGCACTTGAAAATTTGATGTAAGCCATGTGTTTGTTTTTACCAAATCATTCAGATCATACTTTCTTCTGCCCGTTCTTTTATGAACTGAAATTTCAAAAGATTCCTGAGGTCCCAAAAGCAATTTGGCAAGTTCCCACCCTTTTCCCTTAACCTGCATCTCTATCTCGTAAATCGATGTAAATCCCACCGCATAATTTTTGGGAAGATCGGTATACTTTACAGGAACTTTAATAGTAGTTATATAGAGATCTGACAACGATACCGACGCCCACAGGACGATAGATCCAAATAGTATTACTGCTATCCTGATGATCCTTTTCTTCATATTGAAATATAAAAAAAACCCCACTGAAGCGGGGTTATTTAAAGAAACAAATAATTATCTCTTTTATCTAATCTGATTGAAATATTCTCTCAACACATCCCGGTTCGCTTTCGAAATTTGTCTTCCTTTAATTGGGAAGCCTGGAAATGATCTGGCAAGATGGCGAAGTTCGTGAACATTCAGATTAGCAAGTTCTTCATCGGATGGAATTGATTCGGGCTCGGAAAATTCAGGTTTCGCTGCTCCTTCCTCTTCGCCTAACGCCTCCCTTCTCAATGCCTCGAGGCGGGAGATAGTTTCATCTCCATCAGTTTTTTTAGTGAGAACTTTTTCTTTTTTTACTTTTTCTTTCTTCTCTAGTGGAGCAGGGACAGGTTCTTCAAAAAGATCTTTCTCCGAATCTTCAGTTGCAGACTTAGTAACCGCGGACGGTATCTCTTTTACGGGAACTGACTTTTGTTCTTTTTGCGCGAGGCCGGAAGAATAGATGATCTCTTCTATCTGATCATCAGGACGCGGGATCACGTGAGCAGAAACCAGTTGCCCCACTCTTTGAGCGGCCGCAGCTCCTGCGTCAACTGCAGATTTAACCGCGGCTACCTCTCCTACAATTTTAACAGTAACCAATGCCGCGGTAATTTTTTCTTTACTTACCAATTTTACATTGGCAGCTTTAACCATGGCATCGGCGGCTTCAATTGCTCCAATCAAGCCTTTTGTTTCAATCAGACCTAAAGCTAATTGCATAAATTATTTAGCGCGTTTGGGAAGGATCAATTCAACATCAGTATGAGGACGCGGAATTACGTGAACTGAAACCAATTCTCCTACTCTCTGAGCAGCAGCAGCGCCGGCATCGGTGGCAGCTTTAACAGCGCCAACATCTCCGCGTACCATAACGGTTACATATCCGCCGCCAATAGTTTCTTTGCCAATAAGCTCAACTTTAGCTGCTTTAACCATTGCATCTGCAGCTTCAACCGCGCCTACCAGTCCTTTGGTTTCAATCATTCCAAGTGCGTCAAGTGTCATAAATTTGCTCCCATAATTGGTTTTATCAATGATTCAAAATAATTTATATCGATAAAAATGTCAATTTTCTTATTCGATTTATTCGTTCAAAATTACTTTTTAGATGAATTCAGAAAATCCTCAAGCATCACAGCCGCCGCATTTTTATCTATAAGCGATTTATCTCTTCTTTTCTTCTTTGAAGGAACTGAGTCAATAATGCGCTCCTGGGCAATCGATGACGAGTACCGCTCATCAACCAGTTCAACCGGAAGTCCGGTTTTGGTCTCCAGCTCCGATTTCATTTGAAGAATGCTTTTCGTAATCCGGGTTTCTGCTCCGCTCTCTTTAAGAGGATACCCCAAAATAATTTTTGCGACGCTGTAATCGGATATAATTTTCAGCAGATTTTTATAAAAATTCGAATCGTTCGGAATTGTCACAAGCGGGTATGCAAACATATTCAGGGGATCTGTAACGGCAATCCCGATCCGTTTTTCGCCAAAATCAATTGCAAGTATCCGCTCTTCTTTCAAATAATTTTTCCGTATAATTTTTAATTTTCTGCGTCGAAGCGTTCCACAGAGTAAATTCCCCTGTTCTTTTTCAACCGTTCGATTAATTTATTAAGGTGATCCAGATCTTTAACAAAGACAGTTATTGTTCCTTTAAAAATTGAGTCGCCGGTTGTGATGTTCACAGTTTTAATATTTGTGTTTTGATAAGTGGTAATGCTGTTGGAGATATCTTTCAGTATGCCGGGTACATCGTCCCCTTTAATTGTCAATCCTGCCACGAAGAACGCGCCATTATTTTTTGGCCAGGTAACCGGGACTAACCGGTCAGGATTTGATTTGACCATATTGATCAAATTTCTGCAATCTTTACGGTGAATTTTAATTCCCTCTCCTATTGTAACGAAACCGATTACCGGATCGCCGGGAATGGGGTTGCAGCATTTAGCATAGGTATATGAGAATCCTTTATGATCTCCTTCAACTACCACTTCTCCGGCATTGCCTCTGGCGATGTCGATGAATTTCTCGAACTGCGCTTCGTGTGCAGTCTTTTCATCCTCTTCAATTTTGGGATTTAGTATTTCATCCAGATTGATTTTTTCCTGTGCCAGCGCGCGGAAAAATTGGCGGTTGTTATCGAACTTGAGTTTACGCACAAGTTTGAGCAGGTCATCCGGAGTAAATGAGAGTTTTAATTTTTTAATTTTTCTTTCCCATATCTCTTTGCCGGATTCAATTACAACTTCCTCCTCCTTGTTCAGATATTTTCTGATATTATTTTTTGCTTTGTGTGTCTGAACAAACTGGAGCCAGCTTTTATTAGGATGCTGATTCTTCGAAGTTATTATCTCCACCTGATCACCGCTGTGAAGAACGGTATCCAGCGGAACAATTTTTCCGTTCACCTTTGCGCCAATGCAACGGAATCCAACATTGCTGTGAATTTCGAACGCGAAATCGACCGGAGTAGAATTAAGAGGCAGCCGCCTCAAATCTCCTTTCGGTGTAAAAATATAAATTTCATCTTGGTACAGATTCAATTTGAAGCTGGCAAGAATCTCTTTTGTGGCTTCGTCTTTTGACGAATGCTCAAACACATCGCGAATCCAGTTTACCCATTCTTCCAGATCTTTATCATTGGCTGCGTTGTTTTCTTTGTATCTCCAGTGGGCAGCAACGCCTTTCTCTGCAACCTCATGCATTTTGCGCGTTCGGATCTGGACTTCAATTAGTTTTCCATCGGGACCGATTACTGTCGTGTGAATAGATTGGTAATTATTTTTTTTGGGAATTGAGATGAAATCTTTAAATCTGTCCGGAATGGGTTTGTAAAGCTGATTTATGATTCCCAGAACATAGTAGCATTCGTTTGCATCATTCTGTTCCAGAATGATTCTGATGGCGAGCAGGTCATATATATCTTCGAATGGTCTGTTCTGAATGATCATTTTGCGGTAAACGCTGTAAAGATGTTTCGGCCTCCCCCCTATTTCATATTTTATTCCGTGTTCTTTTAATTTTTCGATTATCGGTTTTGAAAATTTATTTATGAAAATTTCCCGTTCTTTGCGTGTGTTTTTTATTTTTTTTGCAATGTCTTCATACGCTTCTTTATTCAGATACTTGAACGAAAGATCCTCGAGTTCCCATTTAAGAACGCCGAGACCGAAACGATGTGCGAAAGGAGCGTAAATTTCCAATGTCTCTTTGGCAATTCTTCTCTGCTTTTGGGGATGGACAAATTCGAGCGTTCTCATATTATGCAGACGGTCGGCAAATTTAACCAGTATCACGCGCACATCTTTGACCATTGAGAGGAGAAGTTTGCGGTAATTTTCAGCCTGTGTTATTTCCTGCCCTTTAAAAACTCCGCCGATCTTTGTAACGCCGTCAACAATTTCCGATACCTCTTTATTGAATTCCTTTGCGATGAACTCCAGAGTGATATCGCCGTCTTCCACAACATCATGCAGAAGCGCGCTCACTACAGAAATATCGTCCAAAGGGATTTCACGTGCTACAATCTTGGCTACTTCGTAAGGATGGCTGAAGTAAGGTTCGCCCGAGGCTCTGAAATCGTTTTTATGCGATTCATAGCTGAGATGAAATGCTTTCTTAATAAGCTCGGCATTTACAGACGGAAGATTCTCTCTGCATAATTTCAGCAGATCCTCCAGCATCTTCTGATGTTTTATGCTGATTGTCGTTTCCATCTGATCCGATCAATGATTTTAATTAATTATATTATTTCACAATCAAAGCGTTCCAAAAGTTCTGTCGCCTGCATCACCGAGTCCCGGCAGAATGTACCCTACCGAATTCAATTGCCTGTCCAATGAGGCCGTGTAGATAGAAATTTCAGGATGGCATTCATTCATTTTTTTAATTCCTTCCGGGGCGGCTATCAAAGACGCTAGGATACATTTGCCTACCCCTTTCTGTTTGAGAGAATTGAAGGAAGCAACCGCACTTCCGCCGGTAGCAAGCATGGGATCGAGAACAATAGTAACCGACTCATCCAGATTTTTAGGCGTCTTATAATAATAATCGATCGGCTGCAATGTTTTCTCGTCCCGCTGCAATCCTATATGCCCTACTTTTGCGTCCGGTATCATAGCCAGAAACGAGCTAACCATGCTCAAGCCGGCGCGCAGCACAGGAATCAGGACGATCTGCTTTTTTATCACATAACCTCTGGTAGTTTCCAAAGGAGTCTCAACTTCGACTTCATTCATTTCAAAAGTTTTGCTTATTTCTATGGCGATTGAATGCGAAATTCTATCCAATGCCAGACGGAATTCATTCTGATCCGTATTCTTGTCGCGCAGAATAGTTACATCGCGTTTGACCAGAGGATTATCGACAAGGAAAAAATTTTTCATTTAAATTCTCTCTCAATTTTTCTGCCCAATACAGACAGAAGATTAACAAAAGGCGAAAGCGGAGGTGTATAGTTAAAATTAACATTCGCCAATTCTTTCGCTTTAATTTTATTCCTGATCATCATTGCAATCACGTCTCCGTAGCCAACGGTTTCTGTACCGCCTAAAAAATTCGCTCCCAAGATCATTCCGCTTCTCTTTTCAAAAATAATTTTACCGAAAACCTGTTCTGACTGCGGCATAACTTTTACAAGGTTAGAGGTAATTGAATTGACAGTTCCAGCAATAGATCCGTTTGATTGTGCTTCTTCAGAACTCAATCCTACACTTACAAAGGATTTCCCGAATATTTTAACAGCAATATTTTTGACCACCGGATTCATAAATGCGTTTCCACCTGCAGCGTTTTCACCCGCTATATGCCCTCCCTGCTGCGCCAGTGTGGCAATAGGAAAGTAATCAGGTCTGCCCGTAATTTGATTCACAGTTTCAACGCAATCGCCGGCGGCAAAAATATTAGGATCGGTCGTGCGCATCTTCTGATCGGTTTTTATTCCTCCCGATTTGCCGAGAGATAATTGAGCAGAGAGAGCTAAAGAATTCTCCGGTTCAACTCCGGCAGCAGTTATTAACAAATCATATTCGTGAATCCGTCCCTCAAATTTAATACTGGTAAATTTTTTACCGTCGTTATTAAATTTTATCTCTTCATCCGAGGATAAATATTCTATTCCGGATTTTTTAATAAGCTCTGCGATTAAATTTCTCGACTCCGCTTCGGCTCCGGGGAAAGGCAATTTTTCTTTTTCGAGTATAGAGACTTTTAAACCGAGTTTCACCAGCGCGTCGGCAGTTTCCAATCCAATGTAACCCGCACCTATAATCAGAATATTTACAGGATTATTCTTTCCGATATAGGACTTGAGATTTATTAAATCCGATACAGACTTGAGATTAAAAACATTATCAAGATTTGAAGGAAGAGAAGGTACTGATTTTGCTTTTGATCCTGTGCACAAAATTAATTTATCATATTCCTGTTCAAATCTGTGACCGCTTTCCAGATTCTGAATCGAAATTATCCGCCTGGTCCGGTCGATCTTTCCCACGCGGTGAGAGGATAAAACTTTCACGCCTTTTTCTTTTTCAAAAGCATCGGGTGTAAAAAAAACTATCTCTTCATAATCTTTGATTTCGCCGGAAAGGACATACGGTATTTCGCACGTGCCCGTGGATATAAATTTGCCCGCTTCAACCATCAGGACATTTGCTTCCGGGTCTGTTCTTTTGGCTTTGGCAGCTGCTGCCGGGCCGGCTGCATTACCGCCCACTACTATAATATTTTTTCTTCTGCTTAACGGATACATTCATCAGAACTATTTTTAACTAAATAAATATAAATAATTTTGAAATCACACACCTTGCAAGAGATTCATTTATTCATTATCAAATGTAAAGGTCTGCCCCTATAGCCGCCTCTCAAGTGATCGAACGGATATAATCATAATGGATTTGCCTGGCTCAATAATATGCATTAACTTGGTTTCGGGAGTTCAATAAAAAGTAAACGGGTATTATGAAAAAGACATTGATGAGATTTGCATTACTTTCATTTATAATTTTATCTGCCGGATGTTCAAGCTCGGAATATTTTCATATAAAACCGGTCCGCCCGGTCGATGAACTTATAACTGAAGCCTTAAAATCCTCTCCTCCGGCAGAGACAGGAGAATTCCGTGAGAATGAATTGACTGAGATTGTAAAACTAGATTCCACTGTAAGACTTGATATCAGATACGCCACAGAGAATAATTTTTTGAGTACTCCTTTATACAGCCAGCCGCGGGCATTTTTGCAAAAGCCGGCGGCGGAGGCATTAATCCGGGTTCAAAAAAAATTGAAATCAAGAGGATTCGGCATTATGATTCATGATGCTTACAGACCATGGTATGTTACAAAAGTTTTTTGGGAGGCCACACCGGCTGATCTGCATAATTTTGTTGCCGATCCCTCGCGCGGCTCAAAACATAACCGGGGCTGCGCAGTTGATCTTACATTAATCAATCTCAAGACTGGTAAACCGGTGCCAATGCCTAGTCTTTATGATGAGATGTCCGGGCGTGCATATGCTGATTACACTGGCGGAACGGAAACAGAAAGAGCAAACCGCGATCTTCTCCGTTCAGCGATGGAAGAGGAAGGATTTGCGGTCTATGAGTTCGAATGGTGGCATTACGACTACAAAGACTGGCAGTTGTATAAAATTCAGAACGTAAAGTTTGAAGAGATTAAATAAATAACGCAATAAAAATTTTATTTCTCTTTGAAGGAAAGTGTGAACGGCACACCTTCGAATCCGAAATTTTTTCTTATCATTTTTTCCAGGAAACGTTTATAATGATCCGGAATATTCCTGGGATCGTTGGAAAAAAATTGAAAGATCGGATAGTGATCCCCCACCTGCTGAATATATTTTATTTTCACTTCTTTGCCGGTAGGCGACGCCGGAGGCGGAGTGTTTTCTATTTCGGGAAGGAGTACATCATTTAATTCTCTTGTGGCAATTTTCTTCTTTCTCTCCCCGTCAACTTTTTTTGCCGCTTCAATCAGTTTAAATATTCTCTGCTTTGTTAGCGCAGACACAAACATGATGGGTATATAATCTATCGATCCCATCTTTCTAACTATGGCATCGGTGTATTGTTTTGCGGTGTTGGTTTCCTTTTCAATCAGATCCCATTTATTAACCGCAATGATCAGACCTTTTCTGCGGCGGATCGCTTCGTCAATTATTTTCTGATCCTGATTTTCAATTCCGAGATTCGAATCCAGGAGAAGAATAGCAACATCGCAGCTCCACAATGCTTTATAAGTCCTTACATTCGAGAAAAATTCTATATTCTCTTTCACTTTCGATTTTTTGCGCAAACCGGCGGTATCAACAAGAACTATCTCTTCTCCGTAATATTTAAGAACGGAATCTATACTGTCCCTTGTGGTTCCGGGGATGTCAGTGACGATGGTACGGTCGTATCCCAGAAGCGCATTAACCATCGAAGATTTTCCGACATTTGGTTTACCGATTATGGCCAGCCGGAGACGCGTATCAATTTCAAGATCGTCGGCAAAAGAGAGATGTTCCATCATGTCATCGAGCAGATCGCCAAGATTTCTGCCGTTGAGAGCGGATACATCAAAAACATTTTTTAAACCGAATGAATAAAACTCGGCTGCATTGACCGCAAATTCGGGCGAATCGGATTTATTTACTAAGAGGTAATTAAGTTTATTTGCCTTTCGTAAAAGTTCTGCGACCTCTTTGTCGGCCGGGGTCAATCCGATTCTTCCGTCCACCACGAAAAGAATTGCATCGCATTCATCCATTGCGATCTCAACCTGTTCTCTGATTGCGGTTTCAAAAAGATCTTCCGAATTCGGCACATAGCCCCCGGTATCTATCAGTCTGAAATATTTTCCGTTCCATTCAACATCGCCGTAAATACGGTCGCGCGTAACACCGCTTACATCATCGACAATTGCCGTTGTGCTTCTTGTTAATCTGTTGAACAGTGTCGACTTGCCGACATTTGGTCTTCCGACTATTAAAACTAGAGGTGTGCTCATTCCGGTCTGCATTCCTAAAATCTAAACTGAAAATTTAACTGGGGGTAATATACGGTATAAAAACCATACTCTCTTGATTCCAACGAAGCATTGAGCTCAATCGATTTGTTGTAGCTGTGTGCTGTCCATGCGGCATCAAAAGCGCTTATGATATGATTCACAACAACGACCAGAACGGCTTTAGAAGCGACATTATAATAATCGTTTGCTTTGCCTCTCTCCTCTGAATAATAAAGGAAACGTTGCGTAAGCGGATCACCGTAAACAAACGAAGTGTTTTCATTTCCAAAATCATCCCAGCCGACATTAAACTGAGGATATTTCCCAATGAGTTCAAAATACTGCTGCTCGCCGTACTTCGGAAGTTTATGCGAGTAATATGAACCGAGGTCATTTTCGAGACGGTTAAGTTCGGCCCAGTTTACTTTTCCATTAACAAAGACTGAATAACTTGCTGGATTAACGGCGGAGTTAATTGAAGTTGCATGTACAAGAGTCCATTTAGCGTATCTGTCAACCGACCAGTGCTGATCCGCGTAGTTCTGAAAAAAGTTAGTCTGGTCATCCCCTTTTTTATTGTATATGACACCCAAAGAAATCGCGGCTGCTTCAACAGCCAGAAAAGCTGCCGACTTAAAATAACTTTCGCTGTAAAATTCTCCGGCTCCGGGAAGAAGAGCCGATAATCCTGCCGCCAACCAGACAGATTTTTTTTGCGAATCAATTACCGATTGATCCGCATTAATCACTTTTTCTGATTCAGAAAAAGAAATTTTTGAATCATAATTTAGATTTCCTGTAAAAGGGTTCTCCACACTTTTATTACTCTTTTTCCCCCCTGCTGATAAATCTTTCCTCATCTCAGATACACTTTGACCATAAATATTAATAAGCGAAATAAATAACATGATCATTAAAAATAATTTTCTCATAGCTCCGCCGAAGAATTAGAAATTAAAGTCGAACAGGATGCCGCCGTAGAAGCTCCACTCTTTACCGTAAGTAACTGTCTCTCCCATTATTCTTCTTGAGAAACGGTCGAACGAATAGGCGGCATTAAAAAATAAACTTGTTGGGAAGATATAAAACGAATTCAGTTTGATCCTGATTTCAGTTCCCGCGCCTTTTTTAAATTGATCCAGCGACGGCAAATTTCCGTTCCATGCGTTTCCGAAGTCCCCGTAAACGGAGAGATAAATTTTGTCCAGATACAGCGGGCCAAACCGAGCGTCAATATTTCTGAGAAGCGGGAAACGGTAAGTCAGATTTATCCAGCCGATTTTATTACCGCTGACAGAATAGAACGGATAACTTTTCATTCCAACCAGTCCGCCCAGATAAAAATCGAAGAAGTCCGGCATGGTTGGACCTATTATTGAGCCCACTCTGAACTGCGCAGTTAGCGTATTATTCCTTCCGAGTCCGATAAATTCTTTCCAGTTCAATTCGATCCGGTGAAAATTGAATTGATTATAGAGCGGTTCTAGAAATCCGTTTGAGACAGTATAATTTCCTTCATTGTTAAACCGGTTCGACTCATAATTGTACTGAAATTCTACTCTTCTGCCGACCGGATTTATGTCGGAATCGATTTCCGGCTGAATCATTTCATGGGAGAATTTCAACTGATAATTCTTACCGATGAAATATTTGTCATCCATTGCGGGATACAAAGTGTTATTGCTTTCCGGAAGTATGAAGCTGCCGAGAGTGGAAACGTATTGGCTGAAAATAAAGCGGGCTTCCACATAATTCCCCTCGGAAAATATTTTGTGTTTAGCGTAAAGGTCAACTTCAAAAAGATTGTATGTCACATCCGCGGGAATATTGTAATCTATTCTGGGCGGAATAAAAGTTGAGTCGACACCGAACGGAATTTCTATGCTGTTCTTTCTGCTCAGGCTGTAAAGTTCAGCCCCTATTTCAGGTTTTAATCCCAGATTATAAATAATCGGAAGCCTGCTTTTATAATCGAACTGCAGAAAAATATCGCGCTCCATTCTTCTATTCACTGCCGCGCCGCCGAAAATGGAAAATCGATTCAATATATCGCTCGATGAGATATACAAACCCGGCTTAATTCTGTCGAGTCCGGAATTTGAGGTGTTATAATTATCATAACGGATAAACGGAATAATGCTCAGCTTTGAAAAGAATCCCGAATATTTTTCCGGAGTGTAATCCGGCAAAACTTTATCCTGAAAATTTCTGAGGGAGTTAAATTGTGCAACTGAGATATCTCCCAGCGGTTTATCTTCTCCCAGAGGAGGATTTCCAAGCCATAAATATTTTTTTGAAGGATCTACTTTGGACTGCTCTTCGCCGGCAATTAAAAATAATTTGTATCCCTCAGCAGTATAGCCTGAATATAAAATTTCCCCTTTTTCATTAACAGAAGGCATAAAAGCGCCTCCTATTACATTAGTGAGCTGCTTCTTCTCACCGGATTTCGGATCGAGAGAATAGATATTGAAAATGCCGGATTCATCACTTGCAAAATAAATTCTGCCGTCTTTATTCTGGAAAGGATTTCGTTCATCTGCAGGTGAATTTGTTATGAGCGCATAGCCTGTGCCGTCAGTGTTCACTTTGGCAACATCTCTATTATCGCTGTACGAATAATCAAAAAGGATGAACGAATCATCGGCGGAAAATTTAGGATTGTAAACCTGTTCTCCTTTTTCAAAAAACGTGAGTCGTTTAATTCCCTTTCCGCCGTCAGAAAGATTTTTACCGTCAATTCCAACTATCCCGATATTAACCGTACCGTCATTTTGATAAACGAAAACTATTTTCTTTCCGTCGTTGGAGACTGAAGGATTATTTGCCCGCAATCCGTATGTAAGCCGCGTTTCTTTTTCGGTGTCGAGGTCATAAAGATAGATATCGTGAATATTGACGAGCTTCGGATTTTTATCGCTCAGTTTTGAATAAACAATTTTATTTGTGCCGGGTACAAAACTTACGGTCGATCTTACATTCGACTCGATGCTTTTTTCTTTGCCGGTCTTAAAATCATAGAGGAATATCGAAGAGAGTGTAAAATAGTCGTTCGATTTATTGGAAATATATGTAAACTTTGATCCGTCGGGAGAGAAAGTCGGATAGAAAGTGCCGAATCCTTCACTTGCAATTATCTTTCCTGCAACTAAGTTG
>JAKAMT010000225.1 GCA_021812705.1 Bacteroidota bacterium
AAGCGCCGTGATGATCCGTTTTATAGAAAATACGGGTGAGGGACTGATATTTAAAAGCGGAGGAGGAATTACTTCTATGAGCAATTGTGAATCAGAATATCAAGAGATGATAGATAAAGTATATGTTCCATTTCATTGAAACAATTAAATTATTAGGCGGCCAATTTTCGAATCTTGAATATCACCAGTCGCGGTTGGATAGAACTCTGGAAAATTACTTCCCCGGAGAAAAGATCGATCTGGCGCGTGAAATTCAGCCTCCTCCTAATATGGACCGAGCATTATATAAATGCAGAGTTGTCTATTCCAACAAAATTAATTCGGTACAAATAAATCCGTATGATTTAAAAAAAATAGATTCTATTAAGGTTATTAGAGATGATCTCATCTCCTACTCTTATAAATTTGAGAATAGAGATTGTTTTTTAAGGCATCTTAGAAATTCCGGCGGGACAGAAATACTGATAGTTAAAAACGGGTTAATAACGGATACAAGTTATTCTAATATTGTCTTCTGCAATTGCAATTCTTTCTTTACACCCGCAAAACCCCTTTTGAAAGGGACTAAAAGGGAGAGTCTGCTTAAGCAGGGGAGAATATTAGAAAAAGATATTACACCCGAGGAGATATATAATTATGAATATCTTTATTTGATTAATTCAATGATCGATCTTGAAGATGAAGTGCGTATACCGATTGGGAAAATAAAAATATAAAAATCCCGCCTAAAGCGGGATTTTTATTAATCTCTTAAAACTGAATTTTCTTTTGTACTTCGTCTGCCACATCCGGTGAAATCAATATACGGCCGCACGATTCGCATGAGTATAATTTTTTGCCGGATTTAATTTCCAGTTGTCTCTGAGGGGGAACCACGTTGTGGCATCCGGAACAGGCGGCGCGCACAAGAGTTACAACTGCTTTCCCGCCGAGCGCTTTGCGTATTCTTGAGTATGTATTGTAATCCGGTTTTTTGATTTTAGCGGCCACTTTATCGCGTTTGTCCTGAAGGCGGGCTTCTTCGCGTTCGTTGGCTTTTATAATTTGCTTCAGTTCAGTCTCTTTTTCTTTTAACTCTTTTGTAAGTTCATCCATCTGCGGTTCAACTTCGCCGATCTCCTTTTTCAATTTCTGAACAAGGTCTTCAAGAGCGGAACTTTCAGCTTCCAGCTTTGTTATCTGTTCCTCAGAATGATCAATCTCTTTCGTAAGGGCGTCGTACTCCTTATTATTTCTAACCTGATACAACTGCGTCTTGAATTTTTTGAGGCTTGTTTTGAGGCGGTCTACATCCTCGTCATTCTGCTTTCTTTTGGAGAGGGATTTTTTCTTTTCGTCCTCTTTTGTCTCAACCTGTGTTTTAATTGCTTCTATCTGCTGTTTAAGATCATTTACCGCTGCGGGAAGATCTCCGCGCAATTCCTCCAGTTCATCTAATTGATTGTCAATTAACTGGAGTTCATAGAGTACTGAGAGTTTCTCGATCAATTTATGCTCCTTATTGTTTATAAAACTTTACCGGGTTAGTGTTTCCCGAAAATTTAAAAACTTTTATTCCGCTTCCTTCCGGAAGAATTTTTTTTATTCTTTTTAAAACAGGATTTAATCCCATAATTTCTGTTTCGTAATGCCCGGCATCGATGAGCAAAATTTTTCCGGCAGCATCCTGATAAGAGTGATATTTTATGTCTGCAGTTATGAATGCATCGGCTCCGCTGCTTATTGCCGCGTCCAAAAGATCGGAACCGGATCCGCCGCATACAGCAACTTTAGATATAAATTTGGATTGACCGCTGCTGTATTTAAGAACTTTTGTTTTAAGCGCTTTGCTAACCAGGGAAAGAAAATCTTTCTCGCTCAGCTTTTTGTTTAATTCGCCCGCGGCACCCGCGCCGAAATTCACATTTACATTTTTGAGAGGGATTACGTCGAATGCCGGCTCCTCGTATGGATGCGCATTCTTGAGCGCGGCAATTACTTGATTCAGTTTCCATGAATCAACAATAAATTCAAAACGGATTTCTTCAACTTTCTCAAAATTATTTTTTTTGCCCACAGCGGGATTTGACTTTGAAGATCCTTTGAACGTTCCCGTTCCCCTTGTGCTGAAGCTGCAGTTTTTGTATTCGCCAATAATTCCGGCACCTGCATTAAAAACGGCATCGGCAACCGCATCTAAGTTAATTTCGGGGACAAAGAGAGTAATTTTAAATTGATTTCCAGAAGCTTCTTTCAGGAAGCTGATTTTTTCAAGAGTTAAAGTTTTTGCCAGTTCAAATGAAACGCCGTCTGCGGTAAAATCTAAATTTGTATGTGAGGAATAAACGGTGATATTATTTTTTAGTGCGAAGTGAATTGATTTTGATAAAGGATCGTTTTGAATGTCTATCTTCTTTAGTGGTTTGAAAATAAGCGGGTGGTGTGTAAAAATGAAATTGCACTTCTTTTTAACTGCTTCTCTAAGGACTTCATCGTTAAGCTCTAAACAGAGCATAATGTTTTTGATTTGCACCTTTTTAGAGCCAACCTGAAGTCCCGGATTGTCTCTCTCCCAAGCAACTCCAGGCGGTGCCCAATCTTCCAGATATTTTGTCAATTCTCCGACAGTCATATATAAAAAAAATGCACCCCTTTATTTAGAGGTGCATTTGTTTCAGAAATTTCTATTTGAAAACTCTGTATTACTTCGTCTATCTAATTTTGTGTAGGATTTTGTCATAATTCGTGCCACAATATAGAACAATCAGCATTCATTTTCAAATTTGGAGAAAATTTATTTAAATAGGCTCAATCCAGAGCCCGGAATCCCTTATAATATCTATTAAAGCGTCAACCGCATCGGTTTCATTCAAATTTCTCATTACAATCTCTTTCCCTTTATATAAGGTGATTTTGCCGGCCCCGGCTCCCACATATCCAAAATCTGCATCCGCCATTTCTCCGGGTCCGTTAACAATGCATCCCATTATAGCGATCTTAACGCCTTTAAGGTGGGATGTGCGCTGCCTGATCTTATTTGTAACCTGAACAAGGTCGAACAGGGTTCTGCCGCAGGATGGACAGGCTATATATTCCGTTTTGGAAATTCTGACTCTTGAAGCCTGAAGTATTCCAAAGCTGATTCTGTTCACAAATGAGCTCACAAAATCTTTATCATTTATATCGGTGCCTGTAATCCATACTCCGTCCCCAAATCCGTCCGTCAAGAGCGCGCCGATGTCCGTGGAAGAATAAACTTGAAATTTTTCTTTGTCGGTCTGATTGTAAGTCCGTTTAATTATTACAGGATTCTCAATCCTTTTCGAGATCAATTCAAAAAAGATTCTTCTCTGATCTGCCATCCCGTGGTTATTTTCTGTGGTAATAACGTACACTGCGGAAGAGTCGCTGCCGGGCAATGGAATATTTTTATCGAATAATGTTTTTGCGTTCAGCTCAATGAAGTTCAAAAGAAAAGATTTTTCTTTTGAAGCATTGAATTGTTCAACGGATAAGAAATAAGGAAAGCCGCTGCTTTTATCTTTCAATGAATTCCAGGTTCCGAAATCGTAAACCGCTTTTAAGCTATGCGGCAGTTCAAAAGAAGGAATTTTATCTCCGCAAAAAATTAGATCGCACGCCTGGTCTGTAAGAGTCCATTTGTCGGTAATAGAATCGTACTTATACC
>JAKAMT010000226.1 GCA_021812705.1 Bacteroidota bacterium
ATCTATTTTGTTTTCGAAAATCTTTTGAATGCCCAGTATTATATAATTCCTTATTATCCCAAACAGGCAAGAGGAATGCGCTTCGGAGTGGCTTGGGAATTCTTAGACTGAGAAAAATTCTGGATGCTGGATTCTTGATGCTGGATGCTCGATACTGGATTGTAGAGAGTTGAGATTGAGTTGTTTTAAAAATTTATTTTAACATCTAATTAACACATGCCTGCATACTGCTGATCGTTACGCGTTACTCGTCACTCGTCACTATTTTCTAATCAGTTCAGCTAAAACAACCGCAGACGCGCTTGCAACATTAAGGGATTCCGCTTCGCCGATTTTAGGGATTGTAATTTTTTGATCGATTATAGAGAGAAGTACATCGGAAGGTCCGTTGGCTTCATTACAAAAAACAATAATTTCTTTTTCATTTTTTTTATAATCATACAGATTAACGCCGTTGAGGTCCGCGCACAATATTTTATATCCGCGGCTTTTCATTTTTTCCAGCGAACCGTAAAAATCATCCTCTTTAAAAATGTTAAGATGGAAGACGGATCCCGCAGAAGCGCGGATTACTTTAGGATTATAAGTCTCTGCGCATTCATTATTCAGAAGAATATTTTTAACACCGAACCAGTCGCAGTTTCTGAATATAGTTCCGACGTTACCCGGGTCGGAGATATTTTCAAGAGCCGCTATAAGAGATTCATTTTCTATAAGATTTTCAGCCTGACGGGGGAAAAGGAAGACGCCCACAGCGCCCTGGGGAGTTTGTGTGTCGGTAATTTTATTTAACTCCTGACTCTTGATAATTTCGATATGCGCCCCTTTATGTTCCGCATACTCTATAAAATCGTAGTGGTCTTCAACGAATTGATTGAGTGCAAAAATGACTTCGCATTCATAGCCGCTGTTAAGTGCTTCGTAGAGAAGTTTGCGCCCCTCGACAAGAAATTTATTTTCCGATTGTCTCTCTTTTTTATTCAAAAGAGACGAATAATATTTCAGCCGGTTTTTGGTAAGCATTAATTATCCTTATTTCCTCTTCAAATATAAAATTTTTAACAGTCTTATAAACCGCAGGTTTATGTATAATTTAAGGTCTTTAACAGTTGCTTCGAATAGCGATTTTGTATTAGATTTGTGCCGCTCAAATATTTGCACTTATTAATGCTGGCTTAGCTCAGTTGGTAGAGCAGCTGATTTGTAATCAGCAGGTCGCGGGTTCGAGTCCCATAGCCAGCTCTAAAAAACCCTGAAGTAATTCAGGGTTTTTTGTTTTTAAATCATTCTGTATTAAATCTAAGATAAATAAATTAGAAAGCCTAGTTTCTTAAGACCATGCTTCTCATCTCACCTTACTAAAGTTGATATTCATTAAGCGGGATTATTTCATTTTTTTGCGAAGAATGTATTTCCTCTATATTCCAAATCCCATCATATTGATTTTCGGCAATTGATTTTATCCATTTATTTTTTATTTTATAAATGAAATCTTCCCCATTAACCTATCTATCGAGGGACTGTGAACTTATTATGCAAATCTTGCGGGGAAGAGATCGAACCCGGCTGGGACACATGCCCTAATTGCCTGGCGCCTATTATTATAGTGAATACATGTCCTACCTGCGGAAGAGAGCTTAAAGAGAGCTGGAAAATTTGCCCTACCTGCAAAACATCAACCGGAAGCACGGTTACAAAGAACAACACGCCCACCAACGGCATTACAAACGGAACTGCAAACAATTCACATTCGCACGACGCGTTAGCTAGCGCGCAGGCAATGAACTATGTTGAATTAAGCATTGGTGATAAAATTGCCGACCGCTATATCATTAACAAAAAGATAGGACAAGGGGGATTCGGAAGAGTATATCAGGTTTACGATCAGCTCACAGACAAAACGATGGCTATAAAAACCCTTCCCTACATCACAAAAGAATCTATCAATAATATATTGCTGGAATTTGAAAGCCGGGACAGGCTGAACAACACGGAACATATCATTAAAGCTTATCAGCCACAGCTTACAATGTACCGGGGCCAGAATATAATCATCTATCCGATGGAGATTGCGGATAAGAGCATGAGGGAATGGCTGCTGGAAACAAAGAGCAAACTTG
The DNA here is from genome assembly GCA_021812705.1 of Bacteroidota bacterium. GTDB lineage: Bacteria > Bacteroidota > Ignavibacteria > Ignavibacteriales > Melioribacteraceae > Fen-1258. The sequence goes on from JAKAMT010000226.1 coordinate 2,121, forward strand.
ATGAGAGACTTGAGGAAGGGATCGAAATTTTTAAGCAGGCGTGTTTGGGAGTTGAGGCGATTCATGAAACAGGGCTCATACATCTGGATTTAAAGCCGGAGAACATTCTTCTTACCTCCAATAAAAACAGCAAAGATCCGCTGAACAGGTGGATAGTAAAGATAAGCGACTTTGGACTGGCGCGCGGATTGGGATTGGAGAATTTAGAGATGCTTCAGGATGGAATTGGAACGCCGGCTTATATGGCGCCCGAACAGATTCTGGCGGCGCGATGGAAAGATGTGGGAAAAGAGGCGGATATCTATTCGCTTGGAATGATACTTTATGAACTGATTGACGGCGACCTTCCATACAGCGGCTCGTCTAAATCCATCAAAGAGAAAAAACTCAATCCGCAGATCCAGATTACTCCGCTTCAGCATAAAAAAGATGTGGCGCATATCGCCATGAAATGCCTGGAGAGAGATAAAACCAGAAGGATAAAAAACATTTCGGATATAATTTATTCGATAGATGAAAAAAGAAGAGCCGAAGAGGAATTAAAGAAAAAAAGGAAACAGGCGCTCGATCTTTTTGATGAGGCGAAAAAACTTTCCGAATTGAAAAAATTTGCGGAAGCGAAAAATCTTCTTAAGCAGGCGGAGGAGATGGATCCCGCCAACAAAGAGATAATAAAATGGAGAATATCCATAGAAGATTTTGAGCGGATAAAAAAGATGGATGAAGAGCGCGCCCAGCGCGGCGAAATGATACTGGTGAAAGGGGGCAAATTTAAGATGGGGAGCAATGAATACGCCGATGAAAGGCCGATACATATAGTGGAACTGAACAATTTTTATATAGATAAATATCTTGTAACCGTTAAGCAGTATAAAAATTTTTGCAAGGCTACCAGAAGGGCACTTCCGCTGGCACCGCGCTGGGGATGGTTTGAAGATCACCCCGTTGTGAATGTGAGCTGGGAAGACGCAAACGCTTATGCAAAATGGGTCGGCAAACGCCTTCCTACCGAAGCCGAATGGGAATACGCCGCACGCGGAGGAGAAAAAAGTCACGGCTTTATCTACAGCGGCAGTAAAAATATTGACGAGGTCGCCTGGTACTACAACAACTCCAACAGCCAGACCAATCCGGTGGGAATGAAACAGCCGAATGAATTGGATATTCACGATATGAGCGGCAATGTAAGAGAATGGTGCAACGACTGGTATTCCCATTATACAAATCAGGCGGAGAAAAATCCCGCAGGTCCCGCAGCGGGCGAGCATAAATTACTGCGCGGCGGCTCCTGGAATCTGAACGAATTCGGATGCCGGGTTACAGTGAGAAGCAGCTACAATCACGAAGACTTCGACGATTATATCGGATTCCGCTGCGTTCAGGATGTATAAATTTAATTTCAGTTGAGAGAGATATTTTTTAAGCGGGGATATTTCTTAAGCGTAGTCTCAGGAAGATTTAATTTTACCCTTTCATTCAGCAGATGGAGCAGTTCGAAGGCATTTGCAACCGCATTGCCGTGCGGATGATTGT
>JAKAMT010000059.1 GCA_021812705.1 Bacteroidota bacterium
CATAACCAGCATCCGCTCGCCTGCGACGTTCCAAAAATTTGAGCCCCCTTTTTCATTCACAAGTTTTAACGTTTCGGGATCTTCTTTCCATTTTTTTGATTTAACATAATGTGCGACGGGAATATTTTTTAAAAAAGAATCATCGTGCATAATTCTGGCGGGATCGTAATTCCAGTAATATTTTTCGCCTTTATTTTTCCCTGCAAGATAATCGATACAATTTCTGGTGAAGAGTTCCAGATGATCGCGGCTGTTATTTTTAAGCGCATAAAACGTATAAGCGCCCACCGCAATTATTTTCCCTTTGCCGTAACTGTATTCAAGAACCAATTTAGACTCATCGTTAAGATTAATATAAGCCCAGTCCACAGCCGCGACTTTTCCGTTTTGCGGAACGGACACATCGAAAAATCCGATCTGGCGCGTCTTCATATCTTTTTCCGGATTAAAGATATAAGCGCCTCCGTTCAATCCTCTGAAAATAGGATGGGTTCTGAAAGAATGAAGACCAAGTTTTCTGCCGTAGCCGTCGTCAATCGCGTCGGCATATTTTGAAGCGGGCTCTGTTGTTTCGAGTCCAAGCGCATTCAGATATTTCATGGCATCGAGAGTAAGGAAAAGGGAGCCGCCGTTTTGAAGATATTTTTTCAGCACAGAGATAAACTTTGGATTGGTTTCCTTTTTTGAAAGATAGGATGAATCGGCACGGTGGATCCAGATCACACTATTTTTTTTTAGTAAGGAGTTATAATCTTCAATTTGATTTTGCGTCAACAGCGATGGCTTAAAGTGCTTGTCTGCCGACAAATAATTGTATGCGGCATTTACTTCGGCCGTATTGAGAGGAGAATCTTTTAAATCGAGCAGCCCAATTTTGATTTGGGCCAAAGATATTGCCGTGGCAGCAAAAAAGAGAAATAAAAGCTTCAATCGCATACGAGAGCTCCTGCGCAAGTAGAGAGAATCGACCGATTGAAAATTGAGAAACTTGAAGTGAAAATCCAAAAGAAAACAGGGCGGCTGTCGTCGCCCTTTAAAAATTATCTTGCGCCCATCGGCAGATTATCGTGCAGATATTTTGTGAGCAGATTATAAAGATGAAGCGTAGTTCCCTCGCCTTCATAAATTCCGTGCGAGCGGTTCGGATACGACATCATGGTGAAATGCTTATTGTATTTTATCAGTTCGTTGATAACAAATTCGGCATTCTGATAATGAACATTATCGTCGCCGGTACCGTGAACAATCAGAAGATTTCCCTTCAGATTTTTCGCATAGGAATAGAGAGAGCATTTTTCATAAACGCTGTCTGCCTCAGAAGGCATTCCCATATATCTTTCCTGATAAATTGTGTCGTAGAATCTTTCATTGCTCACCGCCGCAACCGCCATTCCGGTTTTATAGATATCGGGATAGCGGAACATAAGCTGCAGAGTTTCGGACCCGCCGCCGCTCCAGCCCCACACGCCGATCCGTTCCGGATCCATGAAGGAATATTTGTTCATCAATGCTTTTGCCGCGGCAGCCTGATCAGCGGAATTCAGAATGCCGATCTTTTTGTAGATCGATTTTCTCCATTCGCGTCCGCGCGGCGCCGGTGTGCCTCTATTATCCACACTAACTATTATATATCCTTCCTGAGCGAACATTTCATACCACAAATACTGTGCGCCTCCCCATCTGTCAACAACCGTCTGAGCGGCCGGTTCGGTGTAGACGTAAAAAAGAACGGGATATTTTTTTGAAGGATCAAAATTGAGCGGCTTAATCATCCAGCCGTCAAGATCGACTCCCTTTTCAATTTCAATTTTAAAAAATTCGACCGGCGATTTCGTAATGCTTTCAATCTTCTCGGCAAGTTTTTTATTCTCGATAAGTTTCTTAATTATTTTATGATCCGGAAGGGAGATCAGATTTGAAACAGGAGTTTTGTTTGAAGATGAAAAAGAATGAATTGCGTATTTAGCTCCTTCAGAAATCTGATATGAATTGCTTCCGTTGAATTCGGCCGGAGTAATTTTTTCCAATTTTCCCGTCCCCTTCAAGGATATTCTAAATAGATAACGCTGTGCCGCATTATCCGGCGACGCGATAAAATAAACGAATCCATCTTTTTCATTTATGCTTTGTATGTCAATCACATCGTAATTGCCCGGCGTAAGAAGTTTAACTTTTTGCCCGTCTCTTGAAACCAGATAAAGATGGCGCCAGCCGTCGCGCTCGCTTACCCAGGTAAATTCTTTTCCGCCGTTCATCCAGTTCATATCATCATTAATATCTATCCATGCGGCGTCAGTTTCCGTCAGAATGGTTTTCACTTCTCCTGTTTTTGCGTTGCCGAGCATAACTTCATTTTTATTCTGCAGGCGGTTCAGATGCTGAAGAACTATTTCATCTGAATTTGCAGCCCAGTCCATTCTCGCTATATAATTATTTCTCGGATCGCCGGGTACATTCATCCAGACGGTGTTTCCGCCCGCAGCGCTTACAACTCCCACTTTGCATGAAGAATTTGTTGTGCCGACTTTTGGATACTGCACCGGAATTATTTTTGAATAGAGCGAATCGGTATTGTTAATCATGTAGAAAACATTCACTCCAGATACATCAAGCTGCCAGTAAGCAATAGATTTGCTGTCCGGGCTCCATCTGAATCCGTCTCTCAAATCGAGCTCTTCCTCATAAACCCAGTCGAATGTTCCGTTAATGATTGTAACCGATCCGTCAAATGTAAGCTGCGTGATCTTGCCATCCTCTAAATTTTCCGAATAAATGTTATGTTCTCTTACATAGGCGACATTTTTTTCATCGGGAGAAAATTTTGCAAACATAAGCGTCGAGGGTTTAGCATCGCCGCCGAGTTTTGCAAGTTTATTTGTTTTTAGATTTAATGCGTAATAATCCCCCTTTGTATTCTGGCGCCACACGCGCGCGGTGTTTGTATAGATCATCAGATAATTGTTTCGGGGCGACCAGATATAATTTGCGATAGATAAAGGTTTAGAAGAGCCCTCGGGAATTAAAAGTTTTGCCGAAACCATTACTTCCCTTTCGCCTGTTTCGGTATTGTATTTAACTATATCTCTTCCGCCTGCAGCATCTTTTGAAGCTTCGAGCGTGGTATAAAATTTTCCATCGTCGATAAAGCGCGCGGGCCCGAAACGTTCCCCCATAAATTCACCGCTTGCGAAAATTCTATCGATCGTTAAAAGCGACTTATCCGCAACCTGGGCCAGAGCCGCCTGAAACGAGACGGCCAGCAAAAAGAGAAAGAAAAAGTTTTTAAAGCTCTTCATGAACACCTCGATTAATTCGTTTATTGAAATATTATCAGTTGATTTGACGTTTGCAAATGAATTATTACCCGGAATGAATTTTGAGAGACAGTTTTGATTTTACAATTTTAAACGGTGTTTTATATCCTATTCGATTTTAAACACCGGCATCAAATCAGAATTTACGGCCTGTTTGATTCAGTTTGAACTCTTTGGTTCTCACATTAATGAACGAAAACAGAATACCGAATCCAATCTGAATCGCCGTACCAAGATAGAAACTGATTCCTCCTTTATTAAGGTTTACAATATATGCCGCCAATTTATAAACCGTTATGATTTCATAGAAGATTATCAGAATCATAAACAGATTGACTGTTTTTTTCTTTATTAAATTACCGGCGATAGTGTTTATGAAAATAAGTAGCAGAACCGTGTGGTTTATTGCCGTAATTAGGTAGACAATATTATTCGGCCAATGAAAAATATTTGGCATCAGTGTTAGAATAACTGCCGCCGCAGAAATAAAAAGATAATATTTCTTTTTGCTTAGACTTAAGATCAGAAAAAAAGAGAAAAGAGGGAAATATGAAATGGGCAATATCCCGCACAATTGATAAATCAACAGCCGCAGAGGATCGGCCATTGCCAGTACAAAGAAGAAATAAAAGTAATCTGTATTTCTCTGTTTGATTACAGGGAAAACCCAGGTTGTAATTGAAACAAGAAATACAATTTGAGAAAATTTCATCTGCAATACGGCGGGCAGGGCCACCCCTCTTCTAATGTATAAATCCCGGAAGTAATTGTTGTAGTGCCCAATCGTCTCTCTATATTAATTGCACTTCCGGAAGAAAGCCCTAATAATTCCTCAACTTTCGATTTGCTGTAAAGCAGAAAAACATCTTCCGGTTCAATTGATAGAGCCGCCGGATAAAGAATGTTTCTCCCGTCTCCTAACACCGTTAGTTCTCCGTTTAGCACTCTGATCATTACATAAATATTTGTTTGTTGAATGATGCTTTCAAATTGATCGGCTTTAATTTGAACAGACTCGATCACCTTGCCGAACAGACTATCTGCTTCGGTTTTAGAATATATTTTCCCTACAGTTTGAGAATATACTGTTCCTTCGAAGCTTAATATACTAAAAAGGAGAAGTGTAAAAATGAATTTTTTAAGTGTCATTATTCATCCCAAATATTCCTTAATAATTATTCTATTCGCTGAAATTTGCGCCTCTGGTCTTCTGTGTATATTCAAGAGCATATTTCATCAGCTGGGCCACCGAAGTCAAATTCAATTTGTCCATTAGTTTCGAACGGTCCGCGTCAATAGTTTTTTTGCTGATTAAAAGTTTATCTGCTATCTCTTCGCTGGTTCTTCCCTCTGCAATAAGAAGAAGAATGCTCTTCTGTCTGGCCGTGAATGATGCAGCATCGTCCTCTTTTGCAAGTATAAGATCGAATCTTTTCTTCAGCGCATTTATCTCTTTTTCCGATTTACCGAAGTAATATTTGCCGCCGGCTGCGACTACTTTGACTGCTTTTATAAGCTCTTTATTATCGATGGTCTTTGGAAGCAATCCCTTTCCGGAAAGCGATTCAATTTTGTAAATCAATTCTTCCGATGAATACATTGACAGGAATAATATTTTCGCGTCAGGATGGGACTGTATTATTTTTTTTGCTGCTTTCAAACCGTTCATAACCGGCATTTCAATATCAGTCAGAACCACATCGGGTTTTAATAATTCATAACTGTCGTAAAGCTTCTGTCCGTTTTCGGCTTCGGCAATAACAGAAATAATCCTACTATTCCTGAAGATATCTGCCAACCCCTGCCGCAAGATATTGTGATCATCTGCTATTAATATTCTAATTTGTTTCATCTGCCCCCCTTTCAAAAGGTATTCTGGCGATAAGATTGGTTTTATATTTTGAGTCGGATTCAATCGAAATGCTTCCTCCGAATCGATTAATCCGTTCTCTTAGCCTTAGAAGTCCCAAGCCGCTTGTCTTTTTCAAATGAACATTATCAAGGGCTCCGTCTTCTGAAATCCCCGTTCCGTTGTCTGAGACTGCTACCGTAATATTTTTTTCATCTTTTGACACCGCCACTAAAAATTTAGAGGCCTGGGAATGTTTCATTACATTATTTAACGACTCTTGGACAAAATGAATTATAAAATTGTCTGTCTCGGCATCGTTATCGGCATCAACATCAGGTCCAAAATTCAACCGCCCCTTTATTCCCGAAACTTTTGATACATTTTTAATAATACTTTGCAGGCTGAGTTTAAGTCCAAGAGTGCCCACTTCAATCGGGGTTAGCGATTTAGAGATTCCTCTGATTCTCTGATATACCGCTTCAATATCGGAAAGTATTTCTGCCCGTTTATACTTTTCTGCATTTGATATTTTTAATCTGAGTATTATCAACTGCTGCCCTATGTCATCATGTAATTCTGCAGAGAGTTTTTTTTGAAGTTCTGCAAGTTTTTCTTCGAGTTCATTTGACAGAGCCAATAAATTCTTCTTGTAAGATTCAAGTTCATATTCATATCTCTTCATATTGGTAATGTCATGAAAGTAGATATTCGCAAAATCCATCTCTGTGACATGTTTTATCTCCAGTGAAAAGATTTTACCGCCAATATTTTCGATGTAGTTTGAGACATTTTCATTTAGCAGTTTTTTAAGAGAAGGAAGAATCTGTTCTATTGTAGAGCCGGACAAATCGATTTGAGGAAACAGGCTCCGTGAAGATTCATTAGTGTGGATAATTTCCCCTTTTGAATTTATTCTGATAAGAGGATTTGGATCCAGTTCCGCAAAGAGAGCCATCAACTGTGCTTTTTCAAGAAGGTGTTTCTGACTTTCCAGCAGCATTTTTTTCTGAAGAGGAAGAATTATTTTAACAAAAATGAAAATGACTAGAATAATTATTATGACGGTGGTTATGGCCGAAATAAAAAGGGGATTGTTAAATGTTAGAAATTGATCCTTATATATACCGAAGTCCTGCACGCTTATTCCAATTGCGGTTTATGCTAAAATAATTCTCGGGGCGTAAAATAACCATAATTAAAACGATTAAAATTAGTACAACTACTATTTTTTTCTAACGATGATACTGGTCATCGACTTTAATAAATGAACGCTGAATTCTTGAAATGAAGATCCGGCATGCGTGATTGAAAGAAGGAAAAGGGGCGGTATAACCCGCCCCAGTTTTGCTCTTTACTTCATCAGCATAATCTTCTTCGATTGAGTAAAACGACCCGCATTAATAGTGCAAATGTAAATTCCGCTTGTAAGTTTTCCGGCATCAAACTGAACGCTGTAATATCCAGCGTTCTTATTTCCGCTTACAAGTGTTGTTACTTCTTTTCCCAGCAGATCAAATACTTTGATTGTTACATAACTCTTCTCCGGAAGCTGATAGCTTATTGTCGTCGTCGGATTAAACGGATTGGGATAATTTGTAAATGAATACTGGGTTGGGATTTCTGAAACTGTCATTATTTGAGCGAAGTTATTTGATATTATATTTGTGTTGTAAACTCCGTACACGGCTCCAAAATCCACATCCGCTGATATTTGACTAGGTGCATAGTAAGCCCTTACATCATAAAACAATAATATTTTATTGTCTCCGCTGCTGATTGCATAATCATAATCGGTATATGTATATGTATTTGATCCGTTTGCAGTTACGGTTGTCAATAAAGTTGGCGTGCCCTGAGTTGTTACTTTTCTATAGACAGCATATTGCGTCACATCTGAATTATCCAAGGGATGTTTAGACCATGTTACTTTTACAGGTTGGCCTTCCTCGGAATAATTAAAAGATAAATTACGGTAGCCGTTGTTTGGTTTGCCAGTAAATTTAGCTTTCAATGTTCCGTGAGAGGTCGGTTTAAAATCCGTCTTAGGATTTGATGAACCAATATTGGCAGACTCAAACTCCCAATGATTGAAAGTAAAATCAATGTAACTTGCTGATTGTGAAATGCCTTCTACGCTATAATTTTCATCATCATAAATTAGTGATGGCTGATATGGACTACTTTGATTATTGCCACCATATTTTATTGTTCCACCACTCCCCGCTGAACCAAAATCGTTCTGTATCGTAATGTTGCATTGACGCGCATAAATAGCAGTTCCAGAATATGGATTTGGATCATACAAAGTTTGACTAATTTCATTATTAGTATATCCATCCCACTTTCTCCAAATTCTGTAATAAGAGATACCATTACCACTGAGAGTCTGACCACTTGTACCAGAAACGGTTTGTGGAAAATCTGCAGATTGCCTATAACGACTTGAATAATTAAAACCCGTTGTTTGAATTTCTTCTCCTTTTAAAAATACAATTCCATTGACATATTCTTTATCGCCTCCAAAATTATTCCGAAGAGAGATCATTTTTGAATTCCATGCTTCATTCTCAATTAAAACAGTTGCAGCCGTTGAGACCGAAAGAGATGGGACACCGTTGGTAACTGTATAATATATTTGTGCATCAAATCCTTGAGCTGTTGGATGTATTATTGCGTACAGATTTTCGACCACAATGAGATAAGTATCAACATTATCAATCAAACTGTCAGCTCTATTGGTTGGAAAAATAGTGGGAGCAATATCTTTCCCGCTAACCCCATCCACATATCCTAAACCATTGTATCCTGTGACGATTTGAGAAGTTGAACTTGAACCAGATGCTATTAAATCATAGGCATTCGTTTCTCTATTGTAATTATAAATAGCAATTGAGGTTGATTTATATATACTACCCTCTTTGGCACAAAATAAAAATTCATATTGATTTGCGTAAGACGAAGAATAAATTAAAAAGGATGAAATAATTAAAATGAGATAGTCACGATATAATCTGACACTTCTGTTAAAAAAGTAATAAATTACAAAACAGCAGAAGGAGAAGTCAGATGAGTACCGAAGAAAAGATCATTAAAAACAAAGTGGGGTTGCTGGAATTATCGAATCATCTAGGGAATGTCAGTAGAGCGTGTAAAATATTTGGATATTCTCGAGATAGTTTTTACCGATTTAAGAAGCTGTATGAGGAAGGCGGAGAATCAGCATTACTTGAGATCAGTCGGAAGAAACCAAACATCAAAAATCGAGTAGCAGCAGAAGTAGAAGAAGCAGTGTTGAAATTGGCAGTAGAATATCCAGCCTTTGGCCAAGTAAGATCCTCCAACGAATTAAAAAAGCAGAATATATTTCTATCTCCAGGCGGAGTCAGAAATATCTGGGTCCGGAATAATCTTGAAACAATGAAGAAACGACTCCAAGTCTTGGAAGAGAAAATGGCCAAGGAGAATATGATATTAACAGAGGCACAATTAATAGCTCTTGAAAGACGCAAAGAGAACAAAGAAGCCTACGGCGAGATAGAGACAGAACACCCAGGATATTTAGGTGCTCAAGACACATATTATGTAGGCAATCTAAAAGGGGTTGGCAGAATCTACCAGCAGACATTTATCGATACATTCTCAAAGGTAGCTCAGGTTAAGTTATATGATCGAAAGAACGCCCTTGTTGCTGCCGACTTGCTTAATGATCGAGTGCTACCATACTTTGAGGCTCAAGGCATACCGCTGTTGAGAATACTCACTGATCGGGGCACTGAATACTGCGGCAGACCTGAATATCATGAATATGAGCTTTATCTTGCTGTTGAAAACATTGATCACAGTAAAACTAAAGCAAGACACCCACAGACAAATGGAATCTGCGAACGCTTTCACAAAACTATACTGAATGAATTTTATCAAGTTGCATTCAGAAAAAAGATTTACAGAACTCTTGAAGAATTACAGAATGATGTCGATGTTTGGCTAAAGAGTTACAACGAAGAAAGACCACACACCGGTAAGCACTGTGAAGGGAGGTCACCGATGGAAACATTTTTACAAACCAAACATCTTGCTGAAGATAAAATGCTGGGGTCTGATCTTGCAGCTTAAACTTAACTAACAATAGGAGTTGTCAGATTAAATAATGACTAGTACAATTAAAAATAACTTTCTCATAACTAACTCCTTTTTTATATTGCTTTTGCAAATAAAAGGGTATAACCCAATAAGTTAGGTGACTAGCCTGCTTATAATATTTGCATAAAGAGCGGCGGTGATGCGCCGCTCTGTTATTATTTTGAATTATAGAACTCTTTTAACTTTTAAGCCAATATATCTCCATTTATTTTCCGTGCCATACTATTGTAACATCTTTATTTTTTATCCTGCCATACCCGGTTACGTGGATTTCTTTACCATTCGTCCATACATTTCTAAAAACAAAATATGGATCATCAGTCCTGAATATGTCTGAAATAAGTTGCCAATTATATCCATTATAATAAAACATTTGATTGAATGCGCTGATTACTAATATATAATCACTTCTTGGACTATACATACCATACATTTGTCCGTCGAAATATTTTATTTGATCCCATTGGTTGTTTTCATATTTCCATATTCCGCGCAATCCACATGAGTACATCTTGCCGTCATCACTGATGTGGAGACTTCTATTACCCCATTTAATATTTGTATTGGAAGATTTAAAAACCATAGAATCAAGAACTGACCATTTTTTGATGTCACCCATAATAAAATAATCGGTCTCTATCGAAGTACTCTTGTTTGCTTTTCCACCAAGCAAGTAAATATTCCCATTGTAGTATTCAACACTAGAAAACCAATAAGAATTAAGTTCAAGATCTATATTCTGTTTTATTGTATCTGCACTCCACTTATTATTTGAGTACTTCAACACTATTCCATTTCTGCTGCAAGCCCAAATATTACCTTGCGGGTCTGTACACATATCAGTTACTTCCCCTTCTAAAGGCATCTCATTCCAAATCCATGTATTGTTCTTGTAATTTGCCACGGCAATATAATTTTTTGAATTTCTTCCGAATCGTCCACCTGCCCATAAATTATTGTCATTTACTCTCGTTAAACAATTTATACTTCCGCCGACACTTTCTATTGTTTTCCATATTTTTCCATCATAATGCCATAATTCACCTGGGCTAACCCAAACAGCGAGCCAGATATTGCTTGGTGACAAAACGAGCATATCCTGGGGTAAAACTGGCAGTTGTAAAGTATCCGCAGTCCATATCATCTCACGAGGGTCTTTGAGTTTTTCGGTTATGGTTGTGTTTGTGGGCTCATTACAACTTATTAAAACTAGAAAGGAAATCGTCAATAAATATATTTCTCTCATAACTCCTCATTTTATTCAAAGAAAAGCCGAGGATTTTATTCTTAACACCTAGCAATTATACCGATATTTACTTATTAATACATTAGTACAACTACTAATTATTTAATTGGTCTTGTGTAATCGATTTAATTGGATGTTTTGATGTTAGTTGTACCTGCCTGGATTGATTTATAAATGAAAACCCAATTAGACTTTATTCGGAATCTGCAGATTACTTAGATTGGCTCATTGCTAAATATTTATTTTGCGTGAAGATTCTATGGCTATTCCCTTTCACTTCTCACGTTTCCCCTTTCACTTCTTACGTTTCCCGTCTCCCGTAGCGGGGGGTGAACTCCGTCGAACCCCCGTCCATCGTACCCCCGGCGGGAATCGAACCCACATCGCAAGCTTCGGAGGCTCGCGTTCTATCCATTGAACTACAGGGGCAGTAATAACTTTTCTGATTCGATTGTTTAACCGGCTTCTGTTCAAACCGAATCTAATTTCAACCGTGAAAATAAAAAGAATTTTCCCTTTAATCCTCACTTTAATTCAAATTATTAAACGGGAACATTTTAATCTTTCGTTGATAGAAAGAGAAATATTTTCTGTTTATTGACTTTTATTTTTATTTGTTAATTTTAAGTGTAATTATTAGAAAGGTATTGCCGTGCCGGCATCAATGAAAAAAATAGCTGCGGAAGTGGTAGCTTCCCTCAAGACAATTCCCTCTCCGGAAAAAAAAGGAAAAACTTTCTGGGATTATCTGAAAGATCAGCTCTATTCGGAAAGCACATGGGACAAAGATGATCTTAAAGTAATTGAGAAGGAGATCCACGCACAGCTGAATAAGCTTGAGAAAAAAGAGCTTGCTGATCTCTGGAAGGATACAGACAAGGGATTTGAAAAATCGGAAGCGAATAAAAAAATAGACCCGAAGGAGATGAAGGAAGATTTAACCGACGAAATTCTTGGGATGGTGATGGACAGAATGGATGACAATTATTCTTCCCGCGACAGCTACTTTTCCCAGCCGGAATCTTCATATGTGCAGGAGAAGGAAGGAGACGGGGAAGAGTCTGACGATGAGGCCGAACCGGATAAAATTGATGATGAGGATTTTGATATGGAAGACGAAGATTTATTCGGGGACGAGGATAACTTTGAAGAGGATGATGAAAGCCGCTTTTAAAAAAGTGGCGGTCTTAATTAGACCGCTTTTCAATAAAAAAATAATTATAAAAATTACTTCACTCTCGTATACTCGATAAACATATTCTTCACATCCTGCCCGTTCTCAACCATAAACATTGTAGAAGTAGTGTGATCGTTATCTATCACCTTGTTTACTATTTTGGTTGTAACCATTTTGCCGGTCATTGGATCTGCCGATGTGCCCAGATAAACAATCTCGCCGGTCTTCTCATCTTTTTTTCCTTTGAGCAGCATAATTCCGGTTCCAAAATTATCTATCCATGCGCTGACATATTCTTTAGTAACATTATCAAACGCATCTAGCTGCAATCCTTCAAACGGCATTCCCATCATATTCCCCTTGAACGAGGATTTCAAATATCTTCCTCCCAAAACCATTTCCAGTTGGGCTGTAGCTTCGGCCTTTGCTTCCTGAGGACCCATGTAAGTTGTCACAGCGGCTTTCCAGTTTCCGGCAAGTTTTGCAAACTCTTGATGAGCCGCTCCGGGAGTTATGGCCTCCTGCCATTTTTTCATCACCTCGGCCTGACCGCCTTCCTGGGCTAGAATTTGTGATGCTGATAAAAATAGTCCGGTCAACATCATTGCGGTGAATAATGTTTTAACCTTCATTTGGTGCTCCTTTCTTAAAAATGTTCGATGTGTAACTAAAATATAACTGATATTGATTTAGAAATCAGAATTAAAATATTTGAAGCATATTAATTTATACTGCTTTCCGATCTTTCGGAAGTTCTTAACTTCATAAACATTATTACAGAGATAAGTCCTGTAAAAAAAGCGCCTGCCCACAAAACCGAGGATCCCAGGTGACCCAGTATAAGCGTTCCAATCCACGGTCCCATCATCAAAGAAAAACTGAAAGTCATCTGGAAGAATCCCATGTATTCGCCGCGCCGGCTGTCCGGAGAAAGCAAGGCAGTATAAGATGCAGCGGACGGAAAGAATATCATTTCGCCGAAAGTCCAGATAATAATAGTAGCAACCAATAAAATTATATTGGAAGAAAAAATCATTGCGCCGTAGCCAAGGGAGCAGAGAAATGCGCCGAGAGCGAGAGATTTTCTGTCATCCCAGAGAGCCATTGCGTTATTCAACGGCACTTCAATTAGAATTATCAGAACCGTGTTGATTGCCATCAGAATTCCAAAAGACGCTGTTGAATATTTTAACTGATCTACTATGTAAAGCGGAAGCCCTCCCAGAAACTGAAAGAAAACAAGCTCAACCGGAATAAGAGCAAGCATGTAAAAAAGAAATGTTTTATCCTTCAATGCAGAACGTTCACGAATGATATTCTTCTCTGAATTTTTATCAGCCGATAAATCTTTTTGTGCCTGGCGCGGATTTACAGGAGCGAGCATTAAAAATATTCCCGCGAGAATAGATGTTACGCCGTTAACATAAAACAGAAGAGAAAAATTTATTGCGGAAAGAAATCCTCCTATAACCGGACCTATGCTCATTCCAAGATTGATGGCTAATCTGTTTAAAGCAAAAGCGGTCTTTCTTTCTCCCGGTTCTGTTTCGTTTGATATGAGGGAGAGATTGGCGGGCCGGAATGCCTCGCCTATCACGGACCAGACAAAAGTTATTGCCAGCAGCGCGTAATAGTTTGTCACAAATGAATAGAAGAATATGATAATTCCCGTAAGCACAAGCGAAAGCCGCATAATGAAGAGCGGGCCGAATTTATCGCTCAGCCTCCCAATAAAGGGGGCGGTAAACAAAGCTCCAGCTCCGTAAAAAGCCAGCACCAACCCCGCGGCTCCGGAATCTACTCTTATTTTTGTGGTCATATAAATCACAAGAAACGGAAGCACCATTGTTCCGCTCCTGTTGATCAGCGTTGTCAATGCAACAAGCCAAACGCTCCTAGGAATATTTTTAAGTCCTCGCCAGGGATTCACCGGATCTAAACCGCAAATTATTGATTGATTTCCATAGAACAGCTTTCGCAAAAATAACAAATATTGAACGCCTGGCGGCAATCAATAATCAGGCATCCATTTACTATATAACAGATAGATTAAAGGGGCATGGTTTTCTTCATTCGCTTTGCTGTAAATTACAAATAGTTGAATTTTAGTTACAAATAATCATCTAAATCGCTAATTTTCACAAGTGAAATTCATCAAGGAGTGATTTTATGAGAGTTCTGAAATTTTTTCTAATTCCTGCGATTGTTTTAATTATATCAGCCTGTTCATCGCTTACACTTAAGCCTGCAGATTTTTCCTGGCCTATTGAAAACGCCTTAAAGGTGGACAGCAAAGGTTTTATTGAAGAGCAGAGATACGCGTTTACATTAAAAGTTAAATCCCTTTTCTTCGAAGAATTTGCGGATTCAAATAATTACGCCGGCAAGGAGATAAGAATAATCAGGGATAAACTGGGCTATTTGTATTTGACCGGAAAAGATTTTAAAAATGTATATGTTATGACCGTAGTTGAAGGGGGAATGAAACTTGAGAAGAAAGTTCTCGTCACAGAAAAAGGATTAGTCGCGCCCGCATTCAACCAGAAATCACCCAGCATAGAACTGATCGACTCGCCGAATAAATATCTACTGAACAATAAAGGTCTTGTGAGGTAAAAATGAGATTCAAAAAATATTATCCATTGTTTGCAGTTTTTTTTCTTCTTTTAATATCCAATATTTCATTCGCGCAGTCGGATCTCGAAAAAGTGAATAGCTTTGACACGCGCTTCAAACAGTACGAAGCCGCAATTAAAAACGCGGCAACGCTTGATGAATGCAAAGTGATAGGTGAAAATATCGCAAAGCTTAAAACCGATTACGCCGATTCAAAAACGCTGATAGAAAAATCACTTCAGATAAGCTATGACGAGCAATTCGCCAAAATCGAACGCGCTCTCGAAGTGCGGAAAGGAGATTTTACGCAGATAGTTCAGCTTACTACAGAAGTGGGTTCGCTGAAGGATAAAGTTTCTGATTTAAGCCAGCAGAATGAAGGCCTCATTTCTCAGATCAAAGTGCTTAACCTCAAATCCGCAAAGGATGCTGCTACGATCCAATCACTTACAAAATTAGTCGCACAGCTGAAGTCGAACATCGCGCAGAGAGACGAACTAGTGCGCGGAATAGTAGACAGTCTGCTGCAGGAATTTGTGAAAACACCCGGAAGCCTGAATGAAGCTGAAAAACAGGCGGTCTTCAAAAAAGTGGACAACGGAAATCTTTTTTTCAATATAGAACGCACAATCAGCGACAATATTCAGTTCATGAAAGTGACGCAAACAACTCCGGATGATCTTTCGAAAATGAAAGAACAGTACAGGGATTTCAATAAGGTGTGGCGGCAGATCGGTCCCAAATTGGGCGAAGTGTACCTGAACCGGTCGGATAAATCCACTCAGATAGCCAACATAGACAACATGTTCGCAGAATGGAATTCCAGATTGAACGAGGAGATCTGGGGACAGGTGAACAAACTTTTCCGCGATAAAAAACTTGCAGTGCTTCCTTTCAAAAGCGGCGACCAGTTTGTGAACAGCGTTACTTCTTTTATCGATGACGAACTCAAGAATTACGGTGTTAAGAGAGCTTCGGAATCCGAAAATACATTTTATTCATTTACAGACAGCGTTTATTTCAAAACCGTTCAGCCGGTATGGATTCCCGTTTTGGTAGAAAACAATATGATGACGGAAGCCAATAAAGACACGGTTGAAAGCAGGATAGCCAAATGGAAAGAGAAAGTGGCGCCGGGTTCAAAGATGAACTGGGTTTATATCGGCGGCGGCGCGATTATTATATTCCTAATCGTTGCCTATTTCCTTAAAGGAAAGAAAAAAGTTGTTGCAGTAAATGAAGAGAAAAAAGAGTAGAATTTCATTTGCACGAAAAAAATAAGCCGGCGATTGCCGGCTTATTTTTTAAATGCCGCCGAAAAAAATTTTTTCCCGTTCCGCATCTCGATAATTTTTTCTGAAATTAATTCCAATCCAAGATTTTCTGCCCGGCGTTTAAATGTATCCGGATCTACTAATTTTATAAAGCCGGATAAAATCTTAACGCTCTCAAACTCAGTTTTAGAAACCGGTGATGGTGACGGAAGCTGTAAAAGGACCGACAAAATTCCTCCCGGCAAAAGCCATGCATAAAATTTCTTAAGCGTTTCTTCGGCCTCAATATATTCAAATATTAATGCGGCGTGAATCAGATCGAATGAACCGGATGCAAAATTTATACTCTCCAGTTCGGAGCAGATTAATTCCAAAGAAGGGAGAACTTTTTTAT
The DNA here is from genome assembly GCA_021812705.1 of Bacteroidota bacterium. GTDB lineage: Bacteria > Bacteroidota > Ignavibacteria > Ignavibacteriales > Melioribacteraceae > Fen-1258. Next base: position 16,014 of record JAKAMT010000059.1, read on the forward strand.
ATCTCGTTTCACTTAACGAAATATATTCCGGATTAATGTCGATGCCAACTATTCTATCCGGATTTTTGTCTGCAAGATGTTCAAACCCGTTGCCTCCGGCGCAGCCCGGCACGCATATACTTTTAGGATTATATTTTTCCACTGTTTCTTTCAGCAGTTCAGAGAGCATCTGCAACTGCAAGACGCCCGGCGACGACATGTGTCCTTCATACTCAAATGCGGGAATTTTGAGCCACGGATTTTCAGATTTTTTTTGATCGAACTTCAAAGAAGATTTCTCTCTTTTATTATTCCCCGCGCCATATTAACCAGCTGCCAGTAAGGTGGTTTATAACCTTTATTATTCTCAAACTCTTTTACTTTAAGATCCATCACGCTTATCACCTCATCGTGCAGTGCGGTCAATTTTTTACTTCGAAGCGCGCTTTCAGGACTCATCCCTTCAGGAACCGGTCCGATCTTTCCAAATAGATTTATAACAGATGAATAGAATTTTAAAATCCTTGCCGGGGGA
>JAKAMT010000060.1 GCA_021812705.1 Bacteroidota bacterium
CGTTATTTTGTATCTTAACAAAATTTCCGATCACAACATTATTGCCGATGTTGACGTTTTGTCCCAGAACGCAGTTCTTACCGATTCTTGCTCCAGACTGAACATGGGAGAAATGCCAGATTTTTGTTCCTTCGTCAATTACAACATTGTCATCTACGTAAGCTGATTCATGTTTAAAGTATTTCATGATTCATTTCCGGAATAAATTTAACGCCTAGGCAATTATTTTTTTTACCCTTCTGCAGCCCTTCTCTTGAGCGGATTAAATTATTTTTTTCGATACAAATTTAGTAAATAGTGTTTGAATAACTATACGGATTTAGTTTAAATTGCATTCCAATTACAACCAATACGGAGTCCAAGTGAGCATCTCTTCCGAAATTCAAAAAGTTAAAAACGGTTTCCTTCCCTCCTTCTGGGTTGCAAACGGAATGGAATTGTTTGAGCGCCTTGCCTATTACGGCCAGCAAATTGTTTTTATGATCTATATGAGAAATAAACTTGGATTCACTGAATCGGAAGCGGGACAGCTCTCAGGCATCTTCGGAGGATTAATTTATCTGCTGCCGATTCTCGGAGGCACACTTGCCGATAAATGGGGATTCAGACGCGCGTTCTCTATTGCGTTCTCAATTCTTGGTCTCGGCTATTTTTTGATCGGTTCCGTAGGCATGACCGCATTCGCGGGTGTGTACGGAAATTTTTCTCATTATTGGCTTCTGATGGCGTTTCTGGTCTTCACGGCTTTCGGCGGTTCGTTCATTAAACCGTCGGTTCTGGGAACAGTGGCGGCAGCTTCAAAAGAAGAGACAAAATCGCTCGGCTTTGCAATCTACTACTGGCTGGTAAACGCCGGCGCAATGATAGGCCCAACCATTGCCTACTTTGTGAGAGATAAACTGGGAAATGAATTTGTATATGTAGTCTCTTCTGTAAGCTGTTTTGCAATGCTTATTGTCAATCTGATTTTATACAAGGATGTAAAAATTTCCGGCAATGAAGTCGTAGAATCGATGGGTAAAAAAATCGCAAACCTTTTCGTCGTTCTCACAAATTTCAAATTCATGATCTTCCTGCTTATCTATTCACTTTACTGGATCATCTTCTGGCAGGAATTTATAATCGTACCCTATTATATAACTGATTTTATAAATCCAAACGCTCCTTATGAAATAATTCAGTCGTGGGCTGGAGCCGGCGCGATAATACTTTTGCAGATTCCAATCAACAGATTCACAAAAAATCTTCACACATCAAACGCAATACTCACCGGTTTTGCAATTTCAAGTTTGATCTGGGTTATTATCGGAATTTATCCCAGCATCCCAACTATAGCTGCCGGCATTGTGGCATTCGCAATCGGAGAAATGACTCAGGCGCCGCGCTATTATGAATACATATCGGATATAGCTCCGGCGGGTCAGCAGGGATTGTATCAGGGATATGCATTTCTGCCGATAGCGATTGCGAGATTTGTAGGCGATCCTTTCGGCGGCTGGATATATCAGACGGCAAAAGCGGCAGGAAAACCGTCTCTCGTCTGGTTCTCGATGATCGGAATAGGATTTTTAGCAACGGCGCTGATGTGGATCTACAACGCAACTTTAGCCGGTAAAAAAAATAAATAAATTAGAATAACGGAATAATTATGTCGGTTGAAATATTAGCAAGAATTCAATTCGCTTTTACTATCTCTTTCCATTATATCTATCCCCCTTTAAGCATCGGTCTGGGCTTGGCGTTAGTTGTAATGGAAGGGATGTACTTAAAAACCAAGAATCCCATCTTTCAGCAGATGACAAAATTTTGGGTCCGTGTTTTTGCGCTTATGTTTGCGCTTGGCGTGGCTACCGGAATTGTGATGGAGTTTGAATTCGGTACCAACTGGGCAACATATTCACGCTATGTAGGGGATGTATTCGGAAGCGCTTTGGCTGCGGAAGGAATTTTTGCATTCTTCCTCGAGTCGGGATTCCTAGCCGTGCTTGTATTCGGGTGGAATAAAGTTTCTCCGAAAATGCACTTCTTCTCAACGGTAATGGTTTCTCTCGGTTCTATGCTTAGCGCCGTGTGGATTGTTGTGGCGAATTCGTGGCAGCAGACTCCCGCCGGATTCCATATTGTCGGCGAAGGATTGAACGCGCGCGCCGAGATCACAGATTTCTGGCGGATGGTTTTTAATCCATCTTCAGTGGACCGGCTTTCGCATGTACTTACAGGAGCTTTTTTATCCGGCGCGTTTTTTATTCTGAGCGTATCGGCATTTTATCTGTTAAAGAAAAAACACAGCGAGTTCGCGTTAAAATCCTTTAAAGTGGGAATCGCAATTGCTCTCTTCGCTTCTCTGCTTCAATTAGTTACCGGCCACAGCAGCGCTGTTGGAGTGAGCAAAAATCAGCCCGCAAAATTGGCGGCCTACGAAGCCCATTTCGATTCTTCAAAAAGCGCTGATCTGTATCTGTTCGGATGGGTAAATGAAAAAGAACAGAATGTAAATTTCGGAATTGCAGTCCCGAAATTTTTAAGCTATCTGGTTCACGGAGATTTTAATGCACCCGTGAAAGGATTGAATGCATTTAGGAAGACTGATATTCCTCCCGTAAATTTTGTTTTTCAGACTTATCATTTGATGGTAGCCATCGGCTTTACGCTCATTGCATTAAGCCTGATCGGAATTTTTTATTTATGGAAGGGAACGCTTTCCGAAAAGAGATGGCTGCTAAAACTTTTTGTTCTTTCTGTGCTTCTCCCCCAGGCCGCAAATCAGCTCGGATGGTTCTCTGCCGAAGTGGGAAGACAGCCATGGATTGTTCAAGGCTGGCTCAGAACTTCAGAAGCACTTTCAAAAGCGGTGGAAGCAAATCAAATCATTTTCTCTCTTATCCTCTTTACTCTCATCTATCTTCTTCTTTTCGTTTTATTCATCTTTCTGCTAAACGAAAAGATTCAGCACGGACCGATGGAAGCAGATCTGGTTCCATCCGAGTACGAAAAACAGAAAATGAATTTTCAAAATAATTAAAGTGAAAAAATGGATTTTAATTTCGATTTAAACAGCCTTTGGTTTATCCTGATAGGAGTTCTTCTTACGGGATATGCAATTCTGGACGGATTTGATCTCGGTGTGGGGTCGCTTCACCTTTTCATGAAGGGGGATCTTAACAGAAGGATCCTCATTAATTCAATTGGACCGGTGTGGGACGGAAATGAAGTCTGGCTTGTGACTGGCGGCGGCGCACTCTTTGCCGCGTTTCCCCATGTGTATGCAACTGTCTTCTCAGGTTTCTACACCGCATTTATGATCCTCCTGTTCGTCCTGATTTTCCGGGCGGTTGCAATTGAGTTCAGAAGCAAACAGCCGATGCAATGGTGGAGAACTGCGTGGGATACCGCATTTTCTGTCTCGAGTATTTTGATTGCGCTGCTGATGGGAATAGCGATAGGAAATATCATTACAGGAATTCCGGTTGGAGCCGACAAGGAATTTACGGGTACATTCCTTGCGATGATCAATCCGTTTACACTTTTGGTGGGAATAACAACAGTTTCACTTTTCATGATGCACGGCTCGATTTATCTTATAATGAAAACAGAAGGAGAAGTTCAGGCGATTGTAAAGAAGTGGACAAATAACGCTGTAATATTTTTTGTTATCTGTTATGTTTCCACTACAATGGCTACATTGATCTATTTCCCCGAAATGGTTCAGCCGTTCAAAGCGCATCCATGGTTATTTCTTCTGGCGGTCTTGAATATGCTTGCTGTAGCCAATATTCCAAGGGAGATTTATCACGGCAGAGAATTCAAGGCATTCCTTTCAAGCTGCGCCAGCATTGCGGCTCTGCTCTCTTTGTTTGCAATCGGACTATATCCCAATCTGGTTAAATCGACTACCGAAAGTGCTTATAATCTCACAATATATAACGCCGCCTCATCGCAGCAGACTTTAAATATTATGATGATAATCGCTCTCATCGGCGTGCCGTTTGTACTCACCTACACTGTAAGCATTTATTGGATATTCAGGGGTAAAGTAAAAATTGATGCGATGAGTTACTGAGGATGCAGTTCAAAGTGAATAGTTAATAGTGCAAAATAAAATTAGTCTATTAACTATTCACAATTTACTATTCACTATTCACTGCTTTTTAAGTTTTGCTTTTTTCGATCCGGTTCAAACCGTTCAAAGCCGCAACTCTATATGCCTCTGCCATTGTAGGATAATTGAATGTGCTGTTGATAAAGTACATCAGCGTATTCCCTTCTCCAGGCTGAGACATTATCGCCTGACCGATATGAATAATTTCCGAAGCTTCATAACCGAAACAGTGAATTCCCAGTATCTGCAATGTATCTCTGTGGAATAATATTTTGAGCATTCCGACGGTTCTTCCGGTTATTTGCGCCCTAGCAAGGTGACGGAAGAATGAATGTCCCACTTCATAAGGAATTTTTTTCTCTGTCAATTCCCTTTCATTCGCGCCGACTGAGCTGATCTCCGGAATCGTATAAATACCGGTGGGGATATCAGCGATTCGTAAAGTTGTTTTTTCTCCCATCAATAAATTTCTTGCGGCAAATCTTCCCTGATCGTACGCAGCGCTTGCCAAACTTGGGTATCCTATAACATCCCCGACTGCATAGATATGAGGAATTACCGACTGATAAAATTCATTTACAGGTATTGAACCACGGGAATCGGTTTTGATATTTAATTTTTCCAATCCCATTTCGTGAGAATTGCCTGTTCTGCCCTGCGCCCATAAAAGATAATCGCTTCTGATCTGTTTATTTGATTTAAGATAGATAGTAACACCGCTCTCATCCGCTTCAACTCTTTCATACTCCTCGCTATGCCGTATCAAAACGCCGTTCTCTCTAAGATGATAAGCAAGTGCGTCAATGATTTCGTCATCCAAAAATGAGAGAAGCTGATTGCGCGTATTAATCAGATTAACTTTTACTCCCAATCCTCTAAAAATTGAGGCGTATTCACATCCAATAACACCTGCACCGTAGATGGTAAGTGTTTTCGGATTATCCGGAATTTTTAAAAGCGAATCGCTGTCAACTATTCTCGGATTAGAAAAATCTACATCGGGCGGATGATATGGACGGCTTCCGGTTGCAATAATAAAATAATCTGCCTGATACTGCTTTTTCAATCCGTTCGATTCGCTGATTTCAATTGTATGCTCATCTAAAAATTTTGCGCGTCCTATCAAAAGATCAACATCATTACGTGTATAAAATCCGTGGCGTAGATTCACCTGGCTGGTTATTACATTGGCAGTTCTTCTAAGCAGATCCTGATAAGTTGCCCCTTCGAATTTATTGCTGTCGTATAAAATCTGGCTTGCATGTCTTAAAGCTTTGCTGGGAATTGTTCCTTTGTGTGTATTGCTGCCGCCGACCAGAGTAAATTCTTCGCAGACTGCAACTTTTCTTCCGGCTTTAGAGCAGGTCATTGCGGCACCTTCACCGCCCGGTCCGCTTCCGATAATAATCACATCATATTTATTTTCCATAATGGATCCCGTTATTTCTACTTCTTAAATAACAGTAATTAAGATAATAAAATTCAATTGATGTTAATTATAATATAAGGTTTTTTATTAATCGAATTTTAGAATAATGGAGTCGCGTGCCCGTGCAGAAAGCTCGTCGGATTTGTTGGTAGTTTTAAAGAGATCAAAAACCTGGTCAACTTTTTGGCCTGAATCCTGAAGCGTGTTTTTTTGAATTCCGGTTTCCCTCTTAATATCCTCTGCAGTTTTCTGAATTCCCAATGCCTGCTTTAGAAGATCTACAATTTCTTCCCTTAAATCCTGCACTTTTGCCGCTTCGGGCGGTTTCGGAATTGTGAGATCTGCCTGATCTTTATTTTTATCTTCTGCGATTTTTTTTATATCAGCCATCAGTTCGAATTTTTTATCACGCTCGTTCTGCTCATCCAATTGAATTTTTACAGGACCCGTTTTCGGGGCAGTAATTTCATCGTTGAATGAATCATCGAATGCAAATATTGCATCGGCAAAGATTTTATCATTCTGATTCTGAGCTTCTACAGCTTTTAAGTCGAAACTGTACACTTCAGCAAAATTGGCTTCCGATTCTTTCTTTGTTAAAGATGTAAGTCCAACCTGCTGAATTTTAAATCTGAACCGCTGCGGATCAAGATCGAAGCGGAGATGCCTTAGGTCTTTTATAGCGAAGATGGGATCAAAATAGATCAGTTCAATCTTGCCGTTTATATTTATAAAATATCCGTACTTGGTTGAATATGCATCCAATTGATTTACATTCGTAAGCATCCGGTAGATGATTAAGTTCTTAGGCGCCGGATCTTTTACATAAGTGCATACATCAAAATAATTGATTCTGCGGGGCTTTTTTATCTTTTCATTTTTATAAATGATCTTAAAACTGTCATTAAAATTGAACATGTTTTGAGAGTAAATCAAAACATCGTTTGTTCTAAGATCTAAAGTTTCTAAAAGCATCGGGAATACAGTTAATAGTTAATAGTTAATAGTTAAGAGTTAATAGTTAAGGTATAGAAATATTTTTTAATAAAGTTATTCAATGGACAAACTTCGTTTAGTACTTTTTACTATTGCCGTTAAAATTTTTATTATTTCTTCCACTTCATTCAAATAAATTGAATAATCCATTTCTACAAATTTGCTTTGCGAAAGAAGTTTCAGCCAATAATCCGATTCTCTAGCTTCTTTGGAAGCAATTATCATTTTATTCAAGAAATCTTTTTTAGAAGATGCGGCTTGGGCTTCATTAATATTAGCGCCTATACTTGTCGCACTTCTTAATAATTGCTTTGAAATAACTGTTTCAGAATTTAAAATCAATTTCTTATATAAATTAATTATATCAAGAGAGAATACAAAACTCTTATCAATTACTTTCCCGGATCCATTCTCCATTTTACCCCCATTAATTTATTTAGATAACTCAACACTCCCAACTAAACTATTAACTCTTAACTAAAAACTCTTCACTGCCTTCTCAGGCCCACTTGATAAGGTCAAGTTCAAACGGGTTGATAAGCATCGGATGTTTCGGCAAGATTCGCAGAGTAAATCCGAACTGTCCGGTGTCCCTGCATTCTATTTCGCCGCGATAAATATATTTTGATGATTTTACTTTTTTAACGACATGTGACATAGTCACGAAAGATTTTGAGCCCTCTGCGCCCGCATCAACTTTGCCGTAATAGAGTTGCACCTCAACATCATCCGGAGTCAGGTCGCCAAGTTCCACTTCTGCGAGGATCGGATATTTCAAACCTACTTTAAGATCGCCGTTCTTTTCCTCTTCCGATATGCTCAGGAATTTCACATTGTCCCAATTCTGAATAAGATGATTTTTCCAGACGGAGAACTCTTTCCCTTTCTTCCAATTATTTTCCATCAGGCTCATTCTTTTTGAGAACGATTCGAAATAAAATTTTCTTGCGTACTGGTCGACCATTCTATGTGAATTATAAACCGGACCGAGTTTCTTCATTGAATTTTTCATCATTGCGATCCAGCCGCGCGGAAGTTTGTCTTCGCCTCTGCCATAGAAGAGCGGAACAATCTCTTTCTCAATTCGTTCATAAATCAGCCGTGATTCAACTTCATCCTGGTAATCCAGGTTATCATATTCCTCTCGGTTGCCTATTGTCCAGCCCACTTCCGGCGTATATGCTTCATCCCACCAACCGTCAAGGACACTGAGGTTCAGTCCGCCGTTGGCTATAATCTTCATTCCTGAAGTGCCGCTTGCTTCCAGAGGTCTGCGCGGATTGTTGAGCCATACATCGCACCCTTCAACCATGTAACGCGCGATATTCATGTCATAGTTTTCAATAAAGACGATCTTTTTTCTCAGGTGAGGTTCTTTTGAAATTGCGATCAGCTCCTGAATTAATTTCTTTCCTTCATCGTCTTTAGGATGGGCCTTTCCAGCGACTATAATCTGAACGGGATAATCGGGATTACCGAGAATACTAGCCAGACGTTCAATGTCGCGTGCTATCAGCGTCGCTCTTTTATAAGTTGCAAATCTTCGTGCAAATCCAATTGTGAGGGCTTGAACATCCAGGACTTCCTTTGCAAAAGCCAGCTCGCTTGCCGAACCGCCCCGTTCAACTATCTGTTTGGTCAGTCTGCTTCTTGCAAATGCAACAAGTCTTTCTCTTCTCCGTTCATGAGTGCGCCACAACTCTTCATCAGGAATTTCATCTATCTGTTTCCATGCATCCGGATCCGCGGGATTCTGCATGAATTTTTCTCCCAGATATCTGTAGAGAAGTTCCTGCATATCTTTTGAAAGATGCGATCTTGTATGCACTCCGTTCGTAATATAATCAATCGGGATTTCGTCGAATGGTATATCTACAAATCCGCTCATCCACATTTTTCTTGATACCTTGCCGTGAAGTTTGCTTACTCCGTTTACGAAGCCCGCCATGTTCATGGCAAGGTGGGCCATATTATAATTTGTAACCGGCTTATCTTTCAAGATTGTTCCGAGTGAATAAAAAACTTTGTCGGTAATTTTCAATTCATTTCTGTAATAAGTTCCGAAATATTTTTCAATAAGATCATTCGGAAAAATGTCTATGCCCGCAGGCACCGGAGTATGTGTGGTGAAAACATTGGAATAAAAATTTATATCCTTCGCCTCTTCAAATGTGAGATTATGTTTTTTAATAAGAATACCTATCCGTTCCAGAGAAAGAAAAGCGGAATGCCCCTCGTTCATGTGGCAGACGAGAGGAATTATGTTCATCGCGTGCAAAGCTCGGATGCCGCCTACGCCGAGAACGATCTCCTGCTGAATTCTGGTTTCGGTATTTCCTCCGTAAAGAGAACGTGTTATTATTTTATCCTCTTCCGAATTTTCGGGTACGTTAGTATCCAGAAGAAAAAGAGGCACTCGTCCAACCTGAATTTTCCAGATCTGAACAATTACTTTTCTCCCCGGAAAATCCATTTCAATTTTTAATGGGGTGTTGTCGAAATTTGTTACAAGCGTCATCGGCTGATTGTAGAAATCGGTAATCTCATAACGCTCCTGCTGCCATCCGTCGTTTGTGAGATACTGCTGGAAGTACCCTTCTTTGTAGCAGAGACCCACGCCGACAAGCGGAAGTCCGAGATCGCTTGCAGATTTAAGATGATCGCCGGCCAGAACTCCCAATCCGCCTGAATAAACCTGGAGACATTCCGTAAGTCCGAATTCTGCCGAGAAGTACGCAATGAATTTATCCCCGGACAGATTAAAATTTTTCTGATACCAGCTTTTTTCTTCCATGTAAACATTCAACTGAACATAAACACGGTTCATGTGAGAGATAAAACTGTCGTCCAATGCCACTTCATTCAGCCGTTCCTGACTGATTTTACCAAGCATGAGGACGGGATTGTGGTGTGTTTCCTCCCAGAGTTTCCGGTCCATCCTTCTGAACAGTTCAATCGCGTCGTGATTCCAACTCCAGTATAAATTGTAAACAATTTCACGGATCGGTTCTAATTTTTCCGGCAGTGAAGGAATAACGTTAAATCTACCAATATATTCGCCCATCTAATTCTCCAAACTGAAATAATTTCATTTAACGGCTAAAGTTAATAATTTTTTTGAAGATTACGGAAAGAAACTTTGTATTCACCGACAAAAAAAAGAATTCGATTGATCAGTACCGGCAATGGAGAGAGTCAAAATATTTTTTAAGCGTTATAATTTTATTAAATTTGATTTATAACAAATCTGCCTGGTGAAATGAATATCATTTACAGTTTCTTAATCGGTTACTTAATCGGTTCGTTCCCCACCGCATACATTTTGCTTAAGCGCCAGAGGAATATAGATATACGGAATGCCGGTTCCGGCAATGTAGGTGCAATGAATTCTTTTGAGGTTTCCGGATCAAAAAAAATAGGGATTTTGGTTTTGACAATAGATCTGCTCAAAGGACTTCTAAGCGTAGTCTTGGTAAAATTTTTTATAGGGAAAGATTTTTATCTGATAATGACCGCTTTGAATGCTGCAGTGCTGGCACACTGCTTTTCTCCATGGATAAATTTTAAGGGAGGAAGAGGACTTGCCACTGCCGGAGGCGGAGGCTTAATGATTTCAATTCCAGTCCTTTTAACGTGGGCTTTATTCTGGGGAATCTCTTTCATCATTCCAAAAAATATTCACATCTCCAACGTTGCGGCAACTTTGTTCACTGCGGCACTCTCGTTCACTCCTTTTTTATCAATGAATGCGTTCTCCACCGCCCATCCTGAAAGTACGATTCAGTTCGGATTAATGGTGGGAACTTTAATGATGATTATACTTGTAAAACATTACGAACCAATGAAAAAATTAGTTCTTAACAGAAATAAAAAAAATTAAAGGTAAAAAAAATGAATAGAATTAAATTGATCATCTACTCTTCGGCAATAACTCTTGCTCTTTCGACAGTTATTCTATCATTCGTGATGAAGAATAATTCATCCGGCGGTTTGTTCTCTCTCAGCTCAATCTTTGATTCATCGCAATCTGCTTCTCTTCAGAGAGTTACTCTCAATTCCGATATTACAAATGAAAGACAGAATATTATCACAAAAACTACTGCGCAGGTAAGCCCTGCAGTCGTTGGAATAAATGTTACTGAAATCAGACAGTATAGAGATGCCTTCAGCCAGGACCCGATCTGGAGGCAATTCTTCGGGGATAGAGTTTACAATCAGCAGATTAAAAGTTTGGGCTCCGGGGCAATAATTTCACCGGACGGATACATAATTACAAATGATCACGTAGCCGGCAATGCGGTAGAAGCCATAGTTACAATGACAGACGGCACGCAGCATACCGCAAAAGTTATAGGGACAGATAAAACGTCCGACATTTGCCTGTTGAAAATCGAAGGGAATAATCTTCCGTATATTAAATTCGGGAATTCGGATGAGATCATTATCGGCGAGTGGGTAATTGCATTGGGAAATCCGTTCGGTCTTTTTGATATCAACGATAAACCTTCGGTTACGGTAGGCGTGGTAAGTTCAAACGGAATGAATCTCGGTTCTTTCGACAACAGATTTTATGTCAATATGCTTCAGACAGACGCGGCAATAAATAATGGGAACAGCGGCGGTCCGCTTGTCAATGCGGTAGGAGAATTGATCGGCATGAATACTTTAATTTACACGGCACAGGGATCTACAGGTAATATAGGAGTTAGTTTTGCAATTCCTGTCAATAAAATAAACCGGGTTGTAAATGAGCTTAAAACTAAAGGTAAAGTTGAACGCGATTTCTGGACGGGACTAAAAATATTGACAATCAACGAGCAGATATCGAAGACTTACAATCTCCCCACAACGCGCGGTGTTATAATTACGGAAATAAGCAAAAACTCTCCTGCTCAAAAAGCGGGCTTGCAGGTGGAAGATATTATTATAGGTCTCAATTCGTTCAGGATAAATGATGAAAATACTTTAGGAGGTATTATTCAGGAGTTCCGCACGGGTGATACAATAGAGATAAAAATTCTCCGAGATAATAAGGAGATGGTAAAACAAATGAAACTGGAGAAAATGAAATGATAGAACGTTACACGCGTGAAGAGATGGGAAAAATCTGGAATGACCAGTTCAAATTAGAAAGCTGGCTCAAAGTTGAAATCCTGGCTTGCGAAGCAAGAACAAAAATGGGAGAAATTCCCGCGCAGGACCTTGATGAGATAAAATCGAAAGCCAATTTCGATTTGAAGAGAGTTTTAGAAATTGAAGAGACTACCAAACATGATGTGATCGCATTCCTTACAAATGTAGCCGAGTATGTGGGACCCGCATCGCGCCACATCCATTACGGAATGACAAGCTCCGATGTATTGGATACTGCATTGGGATATCAGATAAAATGCGCGGGAGAGATTCTTCTCAAAAATTTAATTCTTCTGAAAGATGCGCTTAAAAAAAGAGCGGTTGAACATAAGATGACCGTTTGCGTGGGCAGAAGCCACGGCATCCACGCGGAAGCATATTCAATGGGATTAAAATTTGCGTTATGGTACGAAGAAGCTAAAAGAAATATTGAACGCCTTCGCGCTGCAATCGATTCCGTAGCCTGCGGAAAAATTTCCGGCGCGGTCGGCACTTTCGATCATATCTCTCCAAAAGTTGAAGAATACGTATGCGAAAAATTGGGATTGATTCCGGAACCGGTGGCCACTCAGGTGGTTCAGAGAGACCGGCATGCTCATTTCCTCTCCGTCCTGGCAATTATCGGCTCGTCATTAGAAAAAATTGCAATCGAAATCCGCCACCTTCAGAGAACCGAAGTTCTTGAAGCGGAAGAATTTTTCTCGAAAGGCCAAAAGGGATCTTCCGCAATGCCTCACAAAAGAAATCCGATCGTTTCAGAGCGGATAACCGGAATAGCGAGAGTACTAAGAAGCAATTCCATTGCCGGTTTAGAAAATGTTGCACTCTGGCATGAGAGAGATATCTCACATTCATCCGTGGAAAGAATAATCATTCCCGACGGCTGCATCGCGCTCGATTACATTCTAGGATTGGCCCTTAAGCTCGTTCAGAATTTGATTATTTATCCGGAGAATATGATTAGAAACTTAAATATCACACGTGGATTGATCTTTTCGCAAAAAGTCCTCCTCAAACTTACAGAGAAGGGGATGTCCAGAGAGGATGCTTATGCGTTCGTACAGAAATCTGCCATGGATGTATGGGCGGATGCAAATAAAAATCTGAAGGATGAGCTTCTTAAATCCGAAAATGTGATGAAGTTTTTGTCTAAGGATGAGATCGAGGAACTATTCGACAATAATTCTTTATTAAAGAACATCGATTATATCTTCGCCCGTTCGGTAGAGACAGAATGAGTCATTTCTTAAGGAGAGGCTGTCTCAAAAGCAATTTTAGTGTTGCAGGATTGATCAATTAATCAATATTCAGCGGCAAATCATTAAATTGACGCTTTTGAGACGGCTTTTTCTGGTAACACTCCTATTTTGAGAACCTTGACAAAAATTCATTCCAGTATTATATTAGCACTCGTTAATAATGAGTGCTAATCAATAACCAATTCATTAAAGGAGGTCAAACTATGGCAGATTTCAAAATCAAACCATTAGGTGACAGAGTAATTGTAAAAGCTAAAGAAGCTGAAGAAACAACAAAAGGCGGAATTATTCTTCCCGATACCGCAAAAGAAAAACCGATTGAAGGAACCGTAGTTGCAGTCGGCGACGGTAAAGTTACAGACGACGGGAAATCGGTAAAACTCAACGTGAAAGTTGGAGACATTGTTCTCTACGGCAAATACTCCGGTACTGAAGTAAAAATTGACGGAGAAGAATATTTGATCATGCGCGAAAGCGATATCTACGGAATTGTAAAATAAAGTTTAAAAATAAAACGGAGAAAAATTATGGCTTCAAAAATTGTTGAATACAGCACCGATGCTAGAAGTTCTCTTAAAGCAGGTGTTGATAAACTCGCAAATGCCGTCAAGGTTACATTAGGACCCAAAGGCAGAAACGTTATCATCGATAAAAAATTCGGCGCACCAACCGTTACAAAAGACGGTGTTTCTGTCGCTAAAGAGATCGAACTGGAAAATCCTATAGAGAATATGGGCGCTCAGATGGTTCGCGAAGTTGCATCTAAAACAAGCGACGTTGCCGGCGACGGTACAACAACCGCGACGGTTTTAGCTCAGGCAATTTACCGTGAAGGTCTGAAAAATGTTACCGCAGGCGCAAATCCAATGGATCTGAAACGCGGTATCGATTTGGCAGTTGTAAAAGTTATAGAATACCTTAAATCAAGCAGCAAAGAAGTCGGCGGACGCGAAGAGATCGCACAGGTCGGCGCAATCTCCGCTAATAACGATAAAACCATCGGCAACCTTATTGCAGATGCAATGGAGAAAGTCGGCAAAGACGGCGTTATAACTGTAGAAGAGAGCAAATCTGCCGAAACCAATCTTGATGTGGTTGAAGGCATGCAGTTCGACCGCGGCTACCTCTCCCCTTACTTTGTTACCAACTCGGAATCTATGGAAGCCAATTTGGACGACGCCTACATTTTGATTCACGATAAAAAAATCTCCGCTATGAAAGATCTTCTTCCGGTTCTGGAAAAAATAGCCCAGGCAGGAAAACAGCTTTTGATTATTGCTGAAGATCTGGAAGGCGAAGCTCTTGCAACATTAGTCGTAAATAAATTGCGCGGCACACTGAAAGTATGCGCCGTTAAAGCTCCCGGATTCGGAGACAGAAGAAAAGCCATGCTGGAAGATATTGCAATCCTCACGAACGGAACTGTAATCTCAGAAGAACGCGGATTCAAACTTGAAAACGCTACTTTGGATTATCTGGGAAGAGCTAAAAAAATCAACATCGATAAAGACAATACCACAATAGTTGAAGGCGCAGGAAAAACAGACGACATTAAAAAGAGAATCAATGAAATCAGAGCTCAGATTGAAAAAACCACTTCCGATTATGACAGAGAAAAACTTCAGGAAAGACTTGCAAAACTTTCCGGCGGCGTGGCAGTACTGAAAATAGGCGCAGCGACAGAAGTTGAAATGAAAGAGAAGAAAGCCCGTGTGGAAGACGCGCTTCATGCAACACGCGCTGCCGTTGAAGAAGGCATCATTGCCGGCGGCGGTGTATCGATGGTAAGAGCCATTGCAGCTCTCGAAAAACTCGAAGGTGAAAATCAGGATCAGAATACCGGTATAAAAATTATCGCCAAAGCACTCGAAGAACCTTTGAAACAGATCGCTGCAAACGCAGGATTCGAAGGCGCAGTAATTCTTAACAAAGTTCTCGAAGGCAAAGGTGATTTTGGATTCAATGCGGCTTCAGAGAAATATGAAAACCTGATTAAGAGCGGCGTTATTGATCCTACAAAAGTGGCAAGAACAGCTTTAGAAAATGCAGCTTCGGTATCTGCTCTTCTTCTGACCACAGAAGCAGTTGTATATGAAAAGAAAGAAGAGAAAGAAGCAATGCCTCCAATGCCTCACGGCGGCGGAATGGACGGAATGTACTAAGATAAACGATTCGATTAGGACAAAAAGAAACCCGCCGCGGCGGGTTTCTTTTTTTTAAACTTTCAAGCCAGAATTATTTTTTGGCGTTCCGGAAATATTCAAGAGTAAGTTTCAAGCCCTCTTCCCTGCTTACTTTAGGGGACCATCCTAAAATTTCTTTTGCGCGCGTAATATCGGGCTGCCTCACTTTAGGGTCGTCAACGGGAAGATCCTGGTAAATAATTTTGCTCTTGGAATTCGTGAGGCGGATAACTTCTTCAGCAAATTCTTCGATCGTTATTTCATTCGGATTGCCGATGTTCACAGGCATCGATTCATTCGACAACAGAAGTTTATAGATTCCTTCAACTAAATCGCTCACATAACAAAAGCTTCTTGTTTGAGAACCGTCTCCGAATACGGTTATATCTTCTCCGTTCAGCGCCTGAGAAATAAAAGCGGGCAGCGCCCTCCCGTCATCCAGTCTCATCCTTGTTCCGTAAGTATTAAAAATGCGGACTATACGGGTGGACAATCCGTGATATCTGTGATAAGCCATCGTAAGCGCTTCTGCAAATCTTTTTGCTTCATCGTAAACGCCGCGCGGCCCGACAGGATTTACGTTTCCCCAGTATTCTTCGCTCTGAGGATGTATTAGCGGATCACCGTAAACCTCTGAAGTGGATGCCAATAAAAATGTTGCATTCTTCTCTTTGGCAAGTCCCAATGCTTTGTGAGTTCCAAGCGAGCCGACTTTCAATGTTTGTATCGGATATTTCAGGTAATCGATAGGGCTAGCAGGAGAGGCAAAGTGAAGTACAAAATCCACATGGCCCGGCACAAAGATATAATTCGTTACATCCAGCTTGATGAATTGAAAATCCGGATTTGAGATCAGATGCTCGATGTTTTCCATTCTTCCTGTAAGAAGATTATCAAGGCATATCACACTCACATCTTCAGAGATCAATTTATCACACAAATGAGATCCCAGAAATCCTGCCCCGCCCGTAACAACAGCAATTTTCTTCTTCATCTTATCAGGCTTTCACCTTGCTTTTTTTTGATCCGTTAGTTGGACGGGAATAGTAATAATAATATTTATAGTAAGAACCGTAACCGCTTCTGTATGTAAAATTATTAAGTATTGTGCCGATAAATGATGAGCGGTCGTGGTTAAGAAGCTGAACGGCTTTTAACATCAGTTCCATCTCTGTATTATTAGCAGAAACAACCAATAGAGTTCCGTCGACCAGGCTCGACAGAATTTCGGAATCGGTAACTGCTATTACCGGAGGAGAGTCGAGAATTACATAATCGTATTCATTCTTTAATTTCTCCAGAAAAGATTCCATCTGGTTTGAACCGAGGATTTCGGAAGGATTCGGAGGAATTGTGCCCGCTGTAATAAAATCAAGATTGTTTACTTCCGATTTTCTGACTATCTCGTCGAATGATGCCTGCCC
>JAKAMT010000061.1 GCA_021812705.1 Bacteroidota bacterium
TTGGTGAAAGAAAATAAATTTGACGCGTTAAAAAATATGCTGAAGCAGGATGAATCGATATTAAACAATTTGCAGATACTTTCCATGGTGCTGGACAATCTGATTAAATCCGGAAAGGAGACGGAATTTGCACTTCAGATAGCAGAGAAGAGTGTTGAACTGTGCAGAAAAGAGTGGGCCAAACCGGAGACCGAGAAGGAAGCTTATTATACCGAAGCGCAGACGATATACAACCGGAAATCATCTCTCGGTAATGCGCTTTTCAATTACGGCGAGCTGCTTGGCAGATTGAACCGGAATGAAGAGGCGCTAAAAAGTTTTGAGGAAGCCCTCTCATTTATTCAACTTAATCATGTGCAGTTGGACAAATTGGAATCGTATATAAAATCTTTGACTGCAAACAAGAAATATGATAAGGCGCAGGAAGTTATTGAGTTTGCGTTTAAGAATTCTAAAACGAGCGCCAAGATTAAAGAATCGCTAAAAGAAGTTTATCTGCAGAAGAACGGGAGCGACAAAGGATATAATGATTATTTAAGCAAGCTTGAAAATACAGGCAAAGGAAATCTTCTGGAAGATTTGAAAAAAGAGATGATCAAAACTAAAGCTCCGCAGTTTTCTCTTAAAGATCTTGAAGGAAAAAATGTTTCTCTGTCGGACTTCAAAGGGAAGACGGTTATAATCGATTTCTGGGCAACCTGGTGCGGCCCCTGCAAAGCATCATTCCCGGGGATGCAGAAAGCGGTGACAAAATATTCCAAAGATGAGAAAGTAAAATTTCTTTTTGTGGATGCATGGGAACAAGTTGCGGATAAAGTTAAAAACGCAGCTGATTTCATAGCGCAGAATAAATACACATTCCATGTGCTTGTGGACGGCAAAGATGAAGTTATCAAGAGCTTTGATGTACAGGGCGTTCCCACAAAATTTGTGGTTGACAAGGAAGGATTTATAAGATTTAAAAAAGTGGGAGCTCCGGAAAGTGCGGATGCAATTGCAGATGAAGTTTCCGCAATGATTCAATTAGCTGAAAAATAAAATCTGGAATAAAAAATATATTCCAATTTCCTCGATGCATTCTCATACAACTCCTCCTCTCCAGGGCAATAGTGGGCTCTGGAGAGGTATTTTTTATAATTAGAAAAATGAAACTTGCGTATTTATTTTTTCAAAATTAATTGTCTTTATAAATAGAATAAATATTGTGGAGTACGGATGAAATTCAAAAGCACAATTTCTTTTTTTCACGCACTGATGATTCTGATGGCATCTTTAACCGCAGCTCAGCCGAAATTAGTAACATTGAAATTTGATAAGAACAATCTGAAGATCGAGGCCGGCAAAGAGTTAAACGCATTGCTGGTGGCTTCTATAGAGAGCGGATGGCATATAAATTCCCATAAACCGAATGACGAGTTCCTGATTCCGACTGTTATTAAATCACTGAATAATTCATTCCAGTTAAGTAAGATTTCTTATCCCATTCCCGAAGAGAAAAAATTATCTGTTTCCGATAAACCGGTATCCGTTTTTGAAAATGAAGTTAAATTTGGATTGACGCTCAATGTTAAACCGGAAACCGCTGCCGGCAATTATAAGATCCCGATTGAATTCAGCTACCAGGGGTGCAATGATCAGACATGCATGCCTCCTACAGCAGCCGTTACTGAGCTGAACATAACAGTTGTGAATACGAAAGATACTAAAGCTGCCGCGTTGGAGACGAAAACCGAAACACCTGCCGTGAAGGAAGAAAAAAATCAGCAGGCGTCTCAGCAAGTTCAGCCAGTGCTAAAGCAGGCGGCTGAAGAAACAAAAAAGGAAACTCCGGAAGAATCTTCATTCGAAAAGAGAGGATTGCTTCTCAGTTTGCTGATTGTATTTCTGGGAGGGTTGGCATTAAATCTTACTCCTTGCGTTTATCCTTTAATACCTATCACCATCGGATATTTTGGAGGACAGACCGAAGGGAGAACAAGCAAATTATTTCTGCTTGGACTTTTTTATGTACTCGGAATTGCTATCACTTATTCTGCAGTCGGCGTTATCACTGCACTCAGCGGAGCAATGTTCGGAACGCTTCTACAGCAGCCGCTGGTAATTGCCGTGATCTGTTTAATATTTATTGCGCTTGCTTTAAGCATGTTCGGCTTTTATGAATTTAAGCTGCCGGATTCCTGGACTGCAAAAGCGGGAGGCGCGCGCTCTGGAGTATTCGGAGCGTTCTTTATGGGATTGACCATGGGAATTGTTGCCGCGCCATGCATAGGTCCGTTTGTTTTAAGTCTTGTTACAGTCGTAGCAGCCAAAGGGGATGAGGTTTACGGATTTGTAATGTTCTTCTTCCTCGCATTAGGATTGGGAGTGCCGTACCTGCTACTTGCACTTTTTTCCGGTAAAATAAAATCTCTGCCGCGGGCCGGTTTATGGATGGAAGCCGTGAAACATATTTTCGGTTTTATAATGATCGGAATGGCTATCTATTATGCCGGTCCGCTCATACCCAAAGTTGTCAATCATTATCTGCTTCCGGTATACGGAATGTTAGCCTCATTATATATTTTATCCTTCGATAAAACTGCAGGGAACAATAAAGGTTTTAAAAATTTTAAGATTGTGTTTTCATTGATCATTATCATTCTATCTATTTATGCACTCTGGCCTGTTAAAGAAACTTCTATCGAATGGCAGAAATTCGATAACAATCTCTACTCAAAAGCTAAAGCCAACGGCGAAAAAATAATCATAGATTTTTCAGCAGAATGGTGTGTCCCGTGTAAAGAACTTGACGCGCAAACATTCTCAAATGAAAGAGTAATCGCCGCGGGAAAAGAGTTCACCGCTTTCAAAGCCGATATGACAAAGTCCGGATCCGAAGAGACAGAAAAACTGCGCAAAGATTTTAATGTCATAGGCGTGCCGACTGTTTTAATTTTCAGCTCAAACGGAGCGGAATTGGAACGGATAACGGGATTTGTGAATGCAGAAACATTTTTGAAAATAATCGGTAATGCGAAATAACTCTTTGAGTCCTTCTTCGATGTGAAGCACAGGTAAAAGTGATCCAATTTATTCAGATGAATAATGTTCTGTGCTTTTGTGACTTGCGGCAGAAAAGTGGCATCTTGATTTTAATGCTCTAAGTGCAGAAACACAAAATGATGGTATAAATGGTAAAGGATTAGAGATTTTGTAAAGCCGTAACTAGTAAAAAGTAAATAGTGAATAGGAAATGGGGAGTGGTAATATAGGAAGTGTTTAAATATGAAACGCTTCTACGATTTACTATTCACGATTCACTATTTACTCCTTACCATCCAATCTTCCAAAATTGCTAAATAAATAACGCAATAAATGCAGTATTGCTAATAGCAATTCAAATATTTAAGTTTCCGGCAAAGAATACCCCTCTAGTACTGGATCCCTGCTCAAATGCGCGAATTTTTTTCCATTGAAATAGATATATGGAACAAAAACTGTCAAGCAAGTCCAGCGTACTTCTTGAGGAAGAGAATATCCGTCTACGAACTTCGCTTAAAGAACTCTCAATCCTGAACGAAATAGCCGCTGCAATAAGTTCATCACTTGGTTTGAATAAAATTATAGAACTGATAGTGAATAAATGCATTAAGCATCTCCGAGTTGAGCAGTGCTATGTGACACTTCTGGAAAAACAACCCCAGCATTCGGATTTCAAGACAATGATACGCATTGCCGATGAGACAAATTATGATGTGGCCTTCCGGCTGGATAATCAGTTCGTGGGCTGGATGGTTCTCAACAAAAAACCGATTACAATAAATGAATTGGAGAAAGATTCTAAATTCAATTTGAGCGGTGACAGTAAAATAAAATCTCTGATCTGCGTTCCGCTTCTTGTAAAAGGTGAACTGATCGGAATGCTTTCGGTCTTTAACAAAAAAGAGAATCAAATATTCACAGGAGACGATGAACGGCTTCTTGCAATAATCGCTTCACAGTCGGCCGGAGTAATTGAAAATTCCAGATTGGCCGAGGAAGAAAAAAAACTCCACATCATGGAGGAGGAATTAAAATTAGCGCGCGAGATTCAGATTAACTTGCTTCCTAAAACTATTCCTGAGATACCCGGTTTTGATATTGCGGCTAAGAGCATTCCTGCAAAAGTGGTTGGCGGCGATTATTATGATTTTATAAAAATCGATAATGACAAAACAGCGTTTTGCCTCGGCGATGTTACGGGAAAAGGACTTCCGGCGGCCATGCTTGTCGCGAATGCGCAGGCCACTTTAAGAGCGCAGCTGATTTTCAACAATGCGGTTGATGAATGCCTGGAAAGGGCAAACAAACTTCTCTTCAACAGCACGGACCATACAAAATTCATTACTATGTTTCTTGGCGTACTCGATAACGGCACGGGAAAAATTACTTATACCAATGCGGGGCACGATCATCCATTCCTTTTTAAAAATAACGGCGAACTGGAAAGATTAAATATAGGAGGCACACTCCTTGGAAGTTTTGCAGATAATAAATATCTGAACAGCTCATTCACAATTGAATCGGGTGATTCATTGGTGATTTTTTCGGACGGCATTACAGAAGCGCATAATCCGAATTTTGAACTTTTCGGAGAAGATAAATTGAGGGAACTACTTCTTAATGAATGCAAAAATCAAAGCAGTGCTATCATAGGCAAAATTATTAAAGAAGTTAATGAATTTGCCGGCTCTGCTCCTCAGTTTGATGATATGACCCTCATAGTTATTAAAAAACTGTGACTGCACTATGATCGGAAAAACGGTTTCACATTACAGAATAATTGAAAAAATCGGCGGCGGGGGAATGGGTGTGGTTTATAAGGCCGAGGACTTAAAACTTCACCGAACTGTCGCGCTTAAATTCCTGCCGGAAGAACTGACGGCGAACGAATCATTCAAGAAAAGATTTCTGCAGGAAGCGCAGGCCGCTTCTTCTCTGCAGCATAATAACATCTGCACCATACATGATATAGAAGAAACAGACGAGGGGAAGATTTTTATATGCATGGACTGTTATGAGGGGATGACCCTCAAAGAAAAGATTGAACACGGGGAATTGAGAATCAGGGAAGTAGTGAACTATACAAAACAGATTTCTGAAGGATTGGCGGCGGCGCATGAACATGGAATTGTGCACAGAGACATTAAACCGGCAAATATTTTTATAACAAATGACGGTGTAGCGAAAATTCTCGATTTCGGTTTGGCGAAAATTTCCACTGAGCTTAACAGGGAAAAATCGGATCTCACTATAGGCACTATTGCCTATATGTCTCCCGAACAGGCGGGCGATTCAGAAGTCGACTTCAAAACAGATCTCTGGTCATTCGGTGTTGTAATCTACGAGATGTTGACAGGTGTTTCTCCTTTTCTTAGCGATTACGATCAGGCAACTATATACAGGATACTTAATGAAAATCAGAAAGATATTTTAAAACTGAGACCCGATACGCCGAAATTTCTTGTCGATCTGGTGAATAAATGCCTGATGAAAAGAAAGGATAGGCGTCCGGAATCCGCCAGAGAAATTTATGAGCTGTTGGAAAAAAGGTCGCCGAATGATCTGCCGGCAAAATTTAAGTCGCTCTTCCGCGCAAAATATTTAAAGTATACGCTCACATTCACACTAATAATAATTTTATTATCGGTTTATTCGCTCTATAAAATATTTACACAGCCGCAGCCGCAGAAAAAATATCTGCTTGCGAATCTAGCGTTCAGAAACGAAACAAAAGATGCGGCGGCCGCCAACTGGCCGCTGGTAATACAGCAGCTTCTGGATCAGACAATGCTGGGCAGTTCCGAACAATTGGCGATTATGTATTACGATAAAATAAACAGACTGATAAAAGATCTTCCTTCGCAGAACATCTACCCAAGTCTTAAAAACGATGGAATTAATTTTGTTATCGACGGAAGCATACTAAAATCAAATTCGAATTTCCGTATCGATTTTAATTTGATCACATTATCCGACGGAGAGCCGCTACTGTCTCTCTCGGAAAATGTTCCCGATGAATCCCGGCTCGGAGACGCAATTCAGAATGCCGCAAAAAAGATAAATGATTTTTTGTACGTTAAAATTTTTCATAAAGATAAAGATCTCATAAACTGGACGCGTAAAGAATCGGTTAATTATGAAGCCTTAAAAAAATTCCAGTTGGCAAAAGATCAAATAATTCATCTGCTGCCTGCAGATACGTATTTGACTGAAGCTCTGCAGATAGACTCAACATTTATCGCTCCCAGAATCTGGATGCTTCCCAAGCTGATAAGGACCAATATTACGGAAGCCAGGCGGCACTACGCAGTTCTGCTTAGAATGCTCCCCAGCTCCAATCCTTTCGAACAGGCGATGATCTATTTTGCCGGAGCTTTAATCGATAAGAATTTTAATAACCAGGCATATTTTCTGCGCAAGGCGCTTGCATATTCTCCGGGTGATAATATTCTTCTCTATAATCTGGCATATGTGCAGTACCAACTGTGCAATTATGAAGAAGCGGCAGAAATGATGCAGCAGTCGCTTGCAAATAAATGGGATTATTCCCCCCTCTATGAACTTGCGGCGGCTTGCTATATAAAAATCGGAAAAATTGGTGAAGCAAGAAACACACTTGAACAGGCGCTGACCCTCTCTTCACTGAGAGGAAATCTGTATGCTTTGCTCTCATCAGTTTACTGGGAAGAAAAAGATTACAACAATTCGAAGAAGTACGAACAGCTCTGCATTCCGAGATTCGGAGAGGAGAATGTCGCTGCAGATTACGCTTATTATATACTGAGTGAATCCTACATGCAGTTGAATCTTTACGAGCAGGCACTCAATAAAATTAATGAAGCAATAGATATGAATCCGTTCAGCGGCGCGTACAGAGCCAGAAAGGGGGAAATCCTTCTCAATCTCAAAAATTATGTTTCCGCGAAGGAGGAATGTTTGAAAGCCGTGGAGATGGGATCTGCAGGCGGAAGAATAAATTATATACTGGGAAAAATCTACGAACACGAGGGGGATGTGCAACTTTCAGAGCGCTATTATAGATCCTTTATCGAAAACGATTCCACCAGCTGTGACGCGGTAAAAATAAAATCGCGCTTCAAAAAGTAAGCGTTATTAAAAACAAAATTAGGAGGATCTATGCGCAAAACGGTAAAAAAGAATATTGTTCTTAAAAAGAAATCCGGCGCCAGAAAAAAAAGTATAACGCCTGTACGCAGATATTCAACAACGCATGAGTTGTACGATTACTGCTGCACGCATCCCGGTTTTTTCGACTATCTGGTGGCGGATACAGATTTGGCATTGGCTCAGGCGAATATTAAACTTCAAAAAAAATGTTTGATCTCGCTGAAGGAGATTCTCGCAATTCCATTGTATAAGAATCTTGCAGCTTATTTTATTATGCACAATTATCCGTGGCGGCTCTGGGTTAATCTCGGCAGAATGATGCAGTGGTGCGCTGATCACAAGGTGCCCTGGATTTCAATTGAGAATTTGCAGGCCGTCTCTTCCGGGATGGGAACATATAAGATGATTGATACGGAAATTCCGCCGTGTCCCTGGGGCGACTGTCCGCCCAGTTTGATCTATTGAAACCTGATCGGCAAGTTATTCAGATGAATTTTGTTGAAAGACATATTTCAAGAAAGTTTGAGGTTTTCATAGATAATCTTCCTTCCGCTGCGTCTGATGAGCTTAGACTGTATGCTGCTAACTTGAGAAAAAGGACGGCGGCAGATGCCAAAGTGAGCAAGAGGAGACCGTTCTGGATAAATCTGCCTTACTGGCTTATCAAAAATGAAATACCATTCTCATCACGTAATAGAAAAATGATAAAAGATTTTGCATGGGCGCAGTATTCCCTATTTCTTGCGGTTAGGATGCATGATGATCTGTTCGATCGTCAGGCGGATTGGAAAAATTTAATTTATACAGGCGATAGTTTAATTATAGAGGCGGAAAAAATATTCATGAAATATTTTGCCGCCTCCGATTTATTCTGGAAGAACTACTATCTGCTTGTCGAAACCACAATTAATTCAATCCTGAAAGTAGACCGGCTGCAGCAGTCGGACAGAACATCTCTCACAGTACTGTATGATAATTATGCCGGTGTCTGTTCGATATTCAAAATCGGAGCGCTGGCTGTATGTGTAAAAATGAATTTGATGCGCCGGTACAAAAAAATTTCGAAAGCAGCCGATAATCTCGCGGTTATTGGACACTTGATAGATGATTTTTACGATATAGACGAAGATCTAATGAATAAACGCTACAATTCGGCTTATCATCTGGTCAGAAAGAATCGGCATAATGTGAAAAAGGGAGTAACTAAAGAGAATATTGGTCTGTACATCGATGAATTAAACAGACAGATAAAATCATGCGCGCTTGCACTGCGCGGTTTGAATATAACGGAATTGGATGAGTATCTGGAGCTGTTCAAAAAATACAGTTATGATATCGATAAGAGAGGATGCTCGATGCTGGATCTAGGAACTATTATGTAGCATAAAAAATCGCATAGTATATTTTTAATAATGAACTTTGAACAGGAATATAAATTACTTTGTGTCGTCCTTAATCCGCGACATTATAATTTCAGTTTAAACTCCAAAGCATAAGGCACAAAAAAACGGACAAATTTTATTTATATTTCCGCAAAGATTAATCAATTGCGAGAGATGAACCGCGTAATGGAAAATCATCACGGAAATCTATTTAAACATGCTTATTTATATCCGCTTATAATCTTATCATGGATTCCGTTTTGGGAAGCCGCTGCTCAATCTAAATTATTAAAATATTCCCTCGCATCATCTCCATATTATTCTGCTGCATGGTCTGCTGATACAATTTCAAATGATATTTCTGAAAAGAAAAATTATCTTCTGCCGGCAGCGGAGGTTATCGGTTTAAACTTTGGTGTCTGGGCTTATCACCGATACCTGAGCGGAGAAAATTGGTCGAATATCAGTCTAGAGACCATAAAAAATAATTTGAAATACGGTTTTGAGTGGGATGCGGACGGATATTTGATAAATCAATTTTGGCATCCGTTCCATGGTGCAAATTATTTTAACTCCGCCCGTTCAAATGGCCTAAGTTTTTGGGAATCGGTCCCATACGCTTTTGCAGGAAGTCTTATGTGGGAATATTTTATGGAGAATGAGAGACCTTCCTACAACGATATAGTTAATACTCCTGTAAGCGGAATAATACTTGGGGAAATATCTTACCGTGTTTCAAGCCTTATATTGGACGAAAGCAGCTCCGGCATCGAGAGATTTTTCCGCGAATTCACTTCCACATTGATCAGCCCAATGCATGGATTTAACAGGCTTTTAAGAGGAGAAATGTGGGAAAGCGGAATCTCCCCAATCAGGTCAAAATTTAATCTTTTAGTTTCATCAGGAGTTCATAATGTTTTTTTTAGCCGCAAGTTTAATAACGGCAAATCATATTTTACATTGCGCGCAGATCTGAATTACGGCGATCAATTTGCAGTTGCAGAACATAGAAATCCGTTCGATTATTTCACTCTGCACACTGAACTGAACATTGCTCCTGGTGATAATATTGTAGGAATATTTGCGAGCGGTGTTTTGACTGATAACAATGTCAATTTATTCCCCCGATCAAAAAATATTATCGGAGTTTACAAGGAGATAGACATTCACATAAATACGGTTTACAAACTTTCTGCTACAAGTGTAACGGGACAAATTATTAGTACAGTTCCCCTCTCTACCTCTTTATCAATGCAAAATAATATCGGCCTCTCCGCGATTCTGATGGGGGCCACAAATTCTTTATACGCATCCGAGTACGGGAAAGATTATAATATCGGTCCGGGAGCTAGTGGAAAAATAGGGATAAAATTTTCGCTAAAGGATTTCGGTGATCTCTATCTAAATTATAAACGATACTGGATTCATACTTTAAGCGGAGCAGAGAGTGAAGAATTTGTTGGATTAATGAATGCCGGTTTGCGGTATATTTTAATTTCGAACACATCAGTGAGTTTCGAAATTTTACTTTACGAGAGATACGGCAATTACAAAAATTTTCCTGATACAAAAGATACAAACAGCGCAGTAAGAATCTATCTTCAGCAGACACTTTGAAAATATTGTGTTATAATATTTGTGAGCCGATGAAAATTCGAATAATGAAAAAACCCGGCAGAGTAAACCGGGCTTTTTTGTGAAATGATTACTTGATTAAAATTAATTTTGTGCCGGAAGCGGGTCTTTCGTCTTTAGTTTGGAAGGCACAAAGATCCCTATAACGCCTTTCAAGCCGACGCTCATAACTATATTATAGAAGAAAGAAAGGAATGCCAAAAGTAAAAGCGATCCCGAAAGTGCGGCTAAAATCATATAAAGATTGAACTCTCCGTTGAAATAAATTGTCCGGCGAAGCATCCCTCTTAATCCGGCCATTCCCATAAACGCGCCCATTCCAATTCCTCCAAGCAGATGCGCCCAGAAATGGAAATTCGCAAGCTTCTCGCTGTAAAGTTTTGCGCCGTTGGTTAAAATGGGAAGCAGAAAATAAATTGCAGAATATAATGTCATTGTTAATCCTACTAACACTGCTACATGCACATGCGGACCGACGATCCACTGGGTGTTGTGGAGAATCCTGTTGAGTCCAAGATCAGCCTGCATAATTCCTGCCGGCACAGCCAGTGCAAAACCAAGGAGACCGCCGAGCAAAAATTTCAATGGATGAGAAAATTTTAAAGGGCGGGCGCTCCATAATGTGACGAGTGTAATAAAGAATGCCAATCCTTGAGTTATCAGTTCGAATGCCGTTACCATCTCACCGGATAAAATTTTCAATATCCCCGGCTGCGCCTGATCGGACATCAGATGGTGCGACCATACAGTCCAGCTTACAACCATCTCTACAAAGAGTGCTGCGCGTGCCCAATTCTCCATGAATAATTTTTTGCCGGTGATAAGTGTTGCTAACAAATACCAGGTTCCGGCAACAAAAATTAAAACCAATCCGTCTGCTATGAGATCCAGTCCCCACCAGAACCAGTTTTTGTATAGCAGCGCATCAACTGAAGAATCTTTAAGAGAAACACCGAATAATTCCGCGACCATATAAACTAAAATCAGAACTCCCGTAAATAAAATTATTGCGGCGTTGAACGCGGTATCCACAGTCCCTCTTGCTATTGCCGCAACAGGAAGAGAAACTAAATGTTCTTTTTTCTTCTTTGAAAAAATATTTGTCAAGCCGCTTAAGCCGAGAGCCGATTTTAATAAAGCTCCGCCCGGTTGCTTTTCCCATCCTTCCGGTGTATAAGTAATAGTTTTAAAAATATTAATAACGAAAAAAGCTGTCCCAAGCATCACAAGCGCGATTCCCAAAATAAAAAATGCGCCTCCCCAAACGCTGAACTGGGAAAAATCTGCCGGCAGAGGCCAGTATAAAGTATAGAGAGGGGAATAGTGGGATACAAATCCGGCAAACCAGAAGACGAATGTGCCGATTGCCAGTAGCCAAAATGTGGCATTCCCTAATTTCATGCTCCAGAGCGGTTTCTTCATAAGAAACGGAACTAAAAATAAAAATGCGCCGAATACAATTGAATAAGTAGAACCGAAAATTCCAACCAGCGGGTGCGCAGTCATTATGGCAAAAAATTGTTTCGACTCGATGCCTAACGCGATGGAGGGATTCACTTCAAAAAGTCTCATCAGCATCCCTTCTATAACAACAAATCCGTAATAGATGAGTCCAACTACAACGAAACGCAAAGTTAATTTTTGCATTGGGGTTAAAGTATCGGGTTTGAACAAACCCTCTTTGCCGTCTGTTAAAGTATTTATAAAGCTCATAATTAATATCTCTCTTTGTTTGTAAGATTGTCTATTCAACTACGACAGCATCCCTTACTATCATGTTTATTCCTTTCGGCCCGGAATATTCCGTTGACCGGATCGAATAGACCGCGGGACGGTCGAACTTCCAGAGTATATCGTTCACATGTCCGGGAATTACCTGCATCTGGAAAACCATTGAGTTGTCTTCTCTGAATAATCCGAAACCGTATGTGAGATCTTTGGAATCTACATTGAATCTTACCAACTGGTCTTTAGTTATCAAGAGTTTTGGAGAGGGGAGTTTGAATTCATGATTCCCCATTGAGATATTAAATTCCTTGTCTGCTTTTATGTTTTCTCTGTTCAGATCCATCGCTTTCCACGGAATGGTTTCGTGTGTCACTATGTGAAGCGAGACCCCGATAAGAACAAGAAATCCTACAAACGAATAGAAGAGTGCCGGTTTAATTTCATTTCCCGAACCGGCATGAGTTAATTTGTAGGCAAACCAACTCATCAGAAGCATTATTACTAAAACATAGAGAGTGTAGGCCACGGTCTGTCCCGTCAATACAATGTTTGAATCAATCATAGCTCCACCTTGTTTGTGAATAAATGATAAATTAATTACTGGTGTATTTGTGAAACATAGAATTCCAAATTAATTTTAAGAGCCGGACATTTAACCGGCCCTCATTTAGTGTGCATGCTGTTCAGCTTCGTCTCCGTGCAATTCGCCGGAAGTCAGCAGATAAACTTTTTCAACAAAATGGATATATTCAACATAGGCTGCTACATATTCTCGTCCCGCCTTCACATTATCCGGATCAAAATTTTTCTTATTCATAACATTGGTGTAAAGCTTGTGCAGTTTTTTATGAATCGTGTCATTTAGAAAATTTACAAGATCTTTGGGTGATCCCGTTTCGATTGCTTTATCTGCTGCGGGGATTGCGGGACCGAGATCGCGGCCGGCTTCTTTTAATCCTGTGAACGGCGCGCCTTCTCCCGCGCGGTGGATGCGGACTAATGTTTCAAAGAAATAATAATCGGCCATCTCTTTGGCTTCCGGTGAAAGTTTTCTGATGGAGAGCGTTTTGTTGAATGCGGTCGTGATCTCTTTCTGATCATCTTTTTTCACCCATTTGAGAACCAGGTTGATATTCCCCGTTTCGAGCGCTTTGCGGGCGTCCTTTACAACGGGTCCGTCCAATCCGTCGCAATGGGCCATTGAAGTATTTGTGACGAGTAATAATAATAGAAATGCAGAGGCAATCCAGCTAAAGTATTTTGATTTTCTCTCAGTCATGGTATATCTCCTTTTTTTTACACTGGAAATATCCGAATCGTAGAGCAACTATCTTTTGACTTATGACGGATTAATGCTTTTTAATTTTTGAATCGGAAAACAAAGATGAAATTTATTTTGTAAGACTTTTCAGCCTTTTCATATCGAGGATGAATATGGTTTTACCTGATACCCTTATTATCTTTTCAGTTTGAAGTTTCTTCAGCAGACGTGAAAGGGTATCTATTATAGTTCCAATATAAGCAGCAATATCTTTTTTTGAAATAGAAATTCTCACAAAAGGTTCCGGCAAACTTTCGGTGCCGGTTTTTTTTATTTCAGTCAGCAGGAACCGGGCAAATCTGTTTGTCACTTCTTTGGTTGACAACTCTTCCACTTTTTGAGTGAGCATGCGCATTTTTTTTGAAAATCCGGCCAGCATATTAAACGCGATAACGGAATTATTCTTTATGAGTCTGATGAATTCTTTTTTGGGCACAAAGATTAGTTCGGCCTCTGAGATCGCTTCCGAGTGGACCGGATAATTTCCCCCTTCAAAAAGTGGAACATCTCCGAATGATTCAAACGGTTTGATAAGATGAAGGATAATAGCTTTCCCTTCCAATGAAATTTTGTAAATTTTTATCATCCCTTTCATCACAATAAAAAATCCGCGGTATGGATCCTCTTCCCGGAAAATGATTTCGTTCTTTTTAAACTTTACCACTTTGCAGATAGAAGTTATTCTTCCTATCTGGCGGTCTGAAAGGTTTGAAAATAGAGAAAGATTATGGAGAACTTTAATAGGGATTTTTTCTTTCTGTTCTGTCATAAATTTATAATAAAGAAAATTTGACTTAATAAATCTAGTGATTTTTGGGACATTTAGAGTTACCGGTTTGATCAGAAAAAATTGAGAATACTAATATGAAAGCGGGGAACTCTGCCTGATTTAAGTGATAAACAGATACGGACACTATTTTTAAGAATGCACGAAGATTAAATAAGAAATTAAATTATTATCTTTAAATAAAACAAAAACTGAAGAGGGAGTAGGATGAAAAAAATAATATTTGCGTTGGTAATCCTGGCGTTAACTGTTCCGTCATTTTCACAGCAGAAAGAGAATGAAACAGTCTCCGAAGTAAAAGAACTAAACGGTTTCCATGATGTGATCTATTCAATCTGGCATACCGGCTGGCCCGAAAAAGATATCAAGCTTTTGAGCTCTGTGCTTCCGGATCTCACCAAAAATTACAACGCGGTTATGAAGGCCAAACTCCCCGGCATTCTTCGCGACAAACAGGCAAAGTGGGGCGAAGGTCTTAAAAAATTCTCCGCATTCTATGAAGATTACAAAACTGCGGTTGAAAAGAAAGATTCTGTTGGATTGTTGAATGCCGCAGAAAAACTTCACATGCAGTATGAAATGCTGGCAAGAGTGATTAAGCCGAAGCTGCCCGAAGTGGACGCGTTCCATCAGGTGCTCTACAGCCTTCATCACTATTACATGCCTGAAAATAAAACCGCAAAGATTAAAGAATCTGTTGCTCTTCTGAAAGAGAAGGCAGCGCTCATCCCCAATGCAAAACTCTCTGCCAAGCAAAAAGCAAAAGAGGAAGAATTTAAAAAACTTACCGCCGCACTTACAGATGCAGTAAATAAATTGGACAGTATGCTTAAATCAGGCGCCGATAAAAAGAAATTGGCGGCAGCAGAAGATGCAATGCATTCCCGCTACGAAGAATTGGAAAAAGTTTTCGACTAAAATTATCTTCCGGGGGTCAAGGATCTCTCTTTGACCTTCGATTTCCAAATCCTATCATTATTTCGCTTTATATCCATTCTCTTTTATTCTATCGTCATCTATCTGTTTTACTCTTATAGACGGATTGAAATAAATACCCGCAGTCTTGAATAGCTGTCAATTATTTATTTTTACATTCGATAATAAAGTATCAATTAAAGAAGAAATCTATTTTGAATTAAGAAAAAATTAAGAGAATAATATGAAACTATCGTACAAATACTCGTTCTTAATTATTGCGTTATTTATTTCATCGGAAGTGTTTTCACAAACGGAGAAAAAAACTGATGCCTCGATTGCTCCCCAAAAGAAATTCACTGAAGCGATCGAAGATAATTCTTTCCTTCTTGAAGAAGCTTACAATCAGGAAGAATCTGTGATTCAGCATATATTCGGACTGATGAAAACCAGCACGAATGATTATCTTTATTCTTTTACCGAAGAATGGCCCATGATAGGGCAGGATCACCAGATAAGTTTTACGCTTCCATACTCTTCGTTCAATGAAGGCGGCACAAATGGAATCGGTGACATACTCATTAATTACAGGTATCAGCTCTCCGGTCATGATGACTGGATCACTACATCGCCGAGATTATCATTAATTCTTCCAACCGGCAATGTTGATAAAGGTTTGGGCGGCGGAGTGTGGGGGTTGCAATTTAATCTTCCCATGAGCAAAAGGCTGAACGATTATTTCATCACTCATATAAATCTCGGTTTTACTTATCTGCCTAATTCTAAAACAAATGTATCCAATGTTGAAATTAAGAAAGACCTGCTCTCTTATAATTACGGAATAAGTTTGATCTGGCTGGCGAGTTATAATCTGAATTTTATGCTTGAGTATGTCGGCGGGTATAATGCAGGCTTTGACGAAACGGGAAATGTAAATCATGAGTCGGTGAATATATTTAATCCGGGACTCCGTTATGCAATAGACCTTAACAATCTGCAGATCGTGCCCGGTCTTTCAATTCCTATCTCTTCGGATAACGGCAAATTAAAATCGGATCTCTTTTTATATATATCATTTGAACATCCGTTATAATTTAAATGATATTTGATTATCGGGTATTAGTTCAAGGTTCGAGGTACAAGGTTGAAAGAAATTTGAACCTTGCGCTTTGAACATTGTACTTTGATCAACTCAGCGTAACGAGTGACTTATCCCGAGCGAATGGTGAATGGTGAGCCAGTCTGCCGCCAGGCAGGCGAAGCCGAACCACGAACCAGAGCCGAGGGACGCGTGACAAGTCTAAATACAGCATTTTAAACCACGGACTACGAACCAAGGACGAAGGACCACGGACCATATTACGTGAAACGTGAAAAGTGAGACGAACCTTGTACATTGCACTTTGTACTGATCTTCCCCCCAAAAAGTGGACACAAATTTTAATTAATTAAGTATGTTTTTCATATTCCACGGGGCTACAATACCCTATGGCTGAGTGTAATCTTTTTCTATTGTAAAATATTTCTATATACT
>JAKAMT010000227.1 GCA_021812705.1 Bacteroidota bacterium
GAGCTTATATCGTATACAACGCGGTTCACTCCGCGCACGGAGCGGATTATTTTATTTGAAACTGTTTCCAGAAACGAGTGATCGAAACGGTACCAATCGGCCGTCATTCCGTCTGTTGAATTCACGGCACGCAGAGCGACAACATTTTCATAAGTGCGCATATCTCCCATAACGCCCACCGTCTGCACGGGTAGAAGCACTGCGAACGCCTGCCAGATCTTGTCGTAGATACCGGCTCTGTCCAACTCGGAGATAAATATATCATCTGCCTCGCGCAGAACATCTAGTCTCTCCTTTGTTATCTCGCCGAGAACTCGAACTGCAAGTCCGGGACCCGGGAACGGATGGCGTCTGATAAAAATTTCCGGAATGCCGAGTTCTCTTCCAATTGCGCGCACTTCATCCTTAAATAATTCTCTGAACGGTTCTATCAGTTTTAAGTTCATTCTCTCAGGAAGTCCCCCAACATTGTGGTGCGTTTTGATTGTAACGGACGCGCCCTTAACAGCCACCGACTCAATCACATCCGGATACAATGTACCCTGCACAAGGAAATGGGCATCGCCGAATTTCTTTGCTTCCTGCTCGAATACTTCTATAAAAGTATTGCCTATAATTTTTCTCTTCTTCTCGGGATCGCTCACGCCGCTGAGTTTGCTTAAAAAAAGTTCCGATGCGTCGACATGATCGATTCTCATATTGTAATTTTTATCGAACATCTCTTTGATGAGCGCGCTCTCGTTCTTTCTCATCATCCCGTGATCCACGTGTATGCAGATCAGCTGATCTCCTACAGCTTTGTGAATCAGCACCGCCGCTACGGAGGAATCCACTCCACCGCTAAGAGCGCAGATGACTTTTTTTGCGCCGACCTTCTCTTTTACATCTCTGATAATTGAATTTATGAAATTGCTCGAAGTCCAGTCGGCGCTGCATCTGCATATCTCGAACAAAAAATTATCTATTACCCGTTTGCCGAATGTTGTATGCGCCACTTCGGGATGGAACTGCACGCCGAAAAGTTTTTTATCCGGATTTGAAATTGCGCAGAGAGGAGAATTTTCCGTCTTGGCGGTGAGTGCAAATCCTTTTGGAAGTTCTGTTACATAATCTCCGTGGCTCATCCAGATAACCGATCCGTCCGCCACGCCCATCAGCAGAAAATCATCCTCAATAATTTCAAGATGCGCTTTCCCGTATTCGCGGTCATCCGCCGGTTCAACTTTTCCGCCAAGATTTTTTGCCATGAGCTGAAGTCCGTAACAGATTCCCAGAACCGGAACGCCGAGCTCAAATATTTCTTTAGATACGTCCGGCGCGCCCGGCTCGTTCACGCTCATCGGTCCGCCCGATAAAATTATTCCCGCCGGCTTCTCGCTCTTTATCTTCTCAAGCGGATAGGTGTGCGGATGGATTTCGGAGTAGACTTTGCTCTCCCTTATTCTGCGCGCGATGAGCTGAGTGTACTGTGAACCGAAATCGAGTATCAAGATTTTTTGTGAATGAGTCATGGCAAAGAGGGGTTTGGAAGTAAAAAAATCAGCGGAATGCGATACGCATTCCGCCGTTAAAACAATTAATGACCGAGCTGGGCGCCGTAAGCGGCTGCATCCAAAAGTTCGCCGGTCTGGGATGGATCTTTCAATTCGATCTTTATTATCCATCCTTCTCCGTACGGATCCGTATTAACAAGCTGCGGTTCGTCTTTCAATTTTGCGTTGAGTTCCAAAACTTTTCCTGTTACAGGCGCGTACAGATCGCTGACTGTTTTAACAGCTTCAATTGTACCGAACGATTCGCCCATTGTAATATCCGCGATGTCCGGCGCTATATCCACATAGACTATATCGCCCAATTCGCCCTGTGCAAAATCTGTTATTCCTATTATGCCTGTAGATCCTTCAATCTTAATCCACTCATGATCTTTTGTGTACTTCAAATTTTCCGGAATGTTCATGACAACCTCATTAGTTTATATTTATATGCTTATCGATGAATGATGTGTCGAAATCACCTTCGATAAATTTTTCATTTTCAAGAACTTTAATATGAAACGGAATAGTAGTTTTTATCCCCTCGATTTTAAATTCTTCCAAAGCGCGGCGCGCACGGTTGATCGCGTGGATTCTGTCCGTTCCCCATACAATCATTTTTGCAATGAGAGAATCATAATTCGGCGGTATCACATAATCGTTGTATGCGTGCGAATCGATCCTTATTCCGAATCCGCCCGGGAAATGGAGATATTCAATTTTGCCCGGCGACGGTCTGAAATTATGATCCGGATCTTCCGCGTTGATTCTGAATTCGATTGCATGACCGCGCGGCTCAATCGGTTTGTCTTCAATCGGCAGTCCCGCGGCTATCAGAATCTGATTTTTGATCAGATCGAAATTGCGCACCATTTCGGTAACGGGATGTTCGACCTGAATTCTTGTATTCATTTCGATGAAATAAAAATTCTGATGTTTATCTACTATGAATTCTATTGTTCCGGCGCCTTCATAATTAACGGATTTAACGCCGAGGATTGCCGCTTCTCCCATTTTATTTCTCACTTCATCGGTGATGAATGGAGAGGGTGACTCTTCAATTAATTTCTGATGGCGGCGCTGGATGGAGCAGTCTCTTTCTCCGTAATGGAAAAAATTTCCGTGCGTGTCGCATAGAACCTGAATTTCCACGTGCCGCGGATTTTCAATAAATTTTTCGAGATACATATCGGCGTTATTGAATGCTGCAAGCGCTTCATTGCCCGCGGTCTGAAAAGCTTTTTCCACTTCGCTTTCGTCCCACACGATTCGCATTCCCTTGCCGCCGCCTCCGGCAGATGCTTTAAGCATTACGGGATAGCCGATTTCCGCCGCAATTTTTTTAGCTTCTTCGGCATCTTTAAGAACGCCCTGGCTTCCCGGCACAACCGGAACGCCGACATTTCTCATAGTCTCTTTTGCGTACGCTTTATCACCCATCTTGCGGATCGAATCCGGTGACGGACCTATAAATTTTATATTCGACTCTGCGCAGATCTCGCTGAAGTCGGCATTCTCCGCCAGAAAACCGTATCCGGGATGGATTGCATCCGCGCCTGTAATCTGCGCCGCGGAGAGGATGCTTGAAACTTTTAAGTAGCTTTGATTGCTGGGTGCTGGACCGATGCAGACTGCTTCATCTGCAAAGACCACATGGAGAGAATCGCGGTCAGCTTCGCTGTAAACTGCAACGGTGGAGATTCCCATCTCTTTGCAGGTTCTGATAATTCTAAGCGCAATCTCGCCGCGGTTAGCGACTAAAATTTTTTTGAACAATATTCCCTCTTAAAATTTTACAACACTAAACAGTTTCAATAAGAAAGAGAGGCTGGTTGTATTCAACCGGGGTCGCGTTCTCAACAAGTATCTTTACTATCTTTCCGCTTACATCGGATTCGATTTCATTCATAAGTTTCATAGCTTCAACTATGCATAGAACCGATCCCGCAGAGATAGTATCTCCAACCTGAATATAAGGATCCGCATCCGGAGCGGGTGCGCGGTAAAACGTTCCTACTATAGGGGATTTTATTTCGTGAAATTT
>JAKAMT010000228.1 GCA_021812705.1 Bacteroidota bacterium
CCCTGCTTCTCCTCTTTCTTTCTTGCGGTAAAGAGAGAGAAAAATTGGGACCTGGAATTATTTTGAAGGATGATCTTGGAGTTGAACAGAGCTTTGAGAAGATTCCGGAACGGATAATTACGCTCGCTCCGAATCTTACCGAAATGGTCTTCGAACTGGGGTTAGGCAAAAAGCTGATAGGCAACACTTCATACTGCGACTATCCGGAAGAGGCAAAGAAGGTTGAAAAAGTCGGAGATCTTCTAACTGTAAATTTTGAAAAAATCGTTTCGCTTAAACCGGATCTTGTTTTTATTACCGTCGAAGGGAACACCAAAGAGACCTATGATAAATTTCATCAGCTTGGAATCAAAATTTTTGTTTCCAATCCGCGCGGATATGACGGGATCAAAAAAAGCTTCCGGGACATTGCAAAAATTTTCGGCATAGAAAATTCGGCGTCAAAAAAAATAGCGGAATGGGATTCTGTCATTTCCAGAATAAAATCGGAAAATAGCCCGTTCAGGAAAAAGAAGGCTATGTTCATCGTGGATCTTAAACCTTTAATGCTGGCGGGAAAAAATACTTTTCTGAATGAATATCTGCAGATATGCGGATTGGAGAACATAGCTTTATCCTCGCGAATGAACTATCCAATTTTTTCCCGCGAGGAGATATTAAAACTGGATCCTGATTATATTATTTACCCGTCGGGAAGCGGCCTGGAGATGAATGAAATAAATAACGCCTATCCGGAGTGGATAAGACTTAAAGCATTGAAGAACGGATGTGTTGTGTTTGTTGACTGGAGTTTGTATTCGAGGCCGGGTCCCAGATTTGTGCGTGCAACGGAAGATCTATTCAATCGTCTTCTCCGGACGGTTCCTGTTCCTCGGCAATAAAAATCATGGCGCATTTATCGCCCTTGAATCTTCCCTTCTCTTTGCAGTTCTTGTGCCGCTCATGAACTTTTTCTATGTCAATTTTGGAGCCGTCCAGGCCGAACATTTCAAGATCATCGCCGCATTCGGAACAGAAAACTATATTACCCGTAACGGCTTTATCTTTTTTATGAGTGTATTTCTCTCTCTTCATTTAAAATTCCTTTCGGTTCCCAATCGATTCCTTCGCACGGAAGATGTTTAAGCGTAGGATGCTGATCATATTTCTGGCAGAGTATTGCGGTTTCGTCGAAATATTTACAGGAGGAACACAATGTATTGTTTATAATTTCCCTGTTTTCGTTTACAAACATTCTGTACTGAATTAATGCCGGGTGAATAATAATTCCGTAGACGGAAAAGATTCCAAACCACCACCAATACCGGTATTCCATCATACCGTAAAGCACCCAGAGAGCAGGAATCAGTAAAGCCGTTCTTATAATCCCCCAGAAAATTATTCCGCCCATAAAAGCATTTTCTTGTTGAAATAAATCTAATTATAGTTAAACGGACTTTCAAATAAATATCTGATTTTGAAGTAACAAAATATTTCCCTTTTCGGTTCAAAAACGCCTTTCCAAATGGGCTAAATTGATTTTGGAAACATCTTATTTTAACTTTGAATCAGAGAATTGAAAATATAAATTAAGAACGGACAGGATAATTGGATAATCAGAACAGTCAGGAGCAGAGCGCCGCAGCTTCGCAGCAGGCGCCGCAGAATCAGGGTCAGACCCAGACGAAGAAACCGTACAGAAGATACTACAACAGAAGAAAATTCCGTCCCCAGGGAGAACAAACCCAGCCGGCAAGAGAGAATAAAAATCTTTCTTTCAAAAAAATATCGATCCTGGTGCCGCTGCTTAATGAAGAGGAATCGCTCCGCCCGTTATACAATGAAATCAAAAAAACTCTGAAGACAATTCAGGCAGATCACGAAATTTTCTTCATAGACGACGGGAGTACAGATAAATCTCTCGGCATAATAAAAGATCTGGCAAAGACTGACAACAAAATAAAATATATAAGCTTCCGTTCTAATTACGGAAAGTCGGCAGCTCTTCAAGTGGGATTTAAGAACGTAACGGGAGACGCTGTTATAACAATGGACGCGGATCTTCAGGACGACCCGGGTGAAATTCCCAGCCTCCTGAAAAAACTGGACGAGGGATACGACCTTGTCTCCGGCTGGAAGAAAAAAAGATTCGATCCTTTTATTAAAAAAACTTCGTCTAAATTTTTCAACTACATCACCCGGCTCTTTACACGTGTTAAAATTCACGACTTCAACTGCGGGCTCAAAGCGTACAGAAAGCAGGTTGTGCAGAACATAAATGTTTACGGCGAATTGCACAGATATATACCGGTGCTGGCGGATTGGAAAGGATTTTCGGTTACGGAGATAATCGTAAAGCATCATCCGCGCCGTTACGGAAAAACTAAATTCGGCATCTCCCGTTTCTTCAAAGGATTTGTCGATCTGATCACGGTGATCTTTACTACCAGATATATCAGACGGCCGATGCATCTGTTCGGATTTGTAGGATTGATTACCGCACTGATCGGTTTTGCAATAAGCGCCTGGCTCGCCGTTGAAAAAATATTTTTCGGTTACTCCCTTAGCAACCGGCCGCTTCTATTTTTGGGAACGCTTCTTATAATAGTCGGCATTCAGTTCTTTGCAATCGGACTTTTGGGAGAGATTCTAGTCCACAATTTTCAGGATGATAAAGAGTATATAATAAAAGATAAGAAATAGCGGCGCCGTGCCGCTTTTTCGCCTTCAGATACGCGGCTAATCTTTTTATTCCCGCGTTGCCAACCGCTCAATTTCCCGATAAAAAATGTTATTTTTGATCTGCAAATGAATCATTAAACCGAAATCAATAAATGAAAATTGTAGTATTCGGTCCCGGTCCCAAATTCAAGGGCGGAATTGCAAACTATACATTGTCGCTTGCCAAAGAACTCAGCAGCAGAGACAATGTTGAAGTCGAGATCGTTTCATGGACTCAGCAATATCCGTCAATAATACCAAGGGATTTCATCAACAGGAGCGCAAAGAAAGATCCGCTTGAGGGAACCGGAATAAAAACGACCTACATTACTAATTTTAACAATCCGGTTTCATGGAGTAAGACTGCTTCTCTCATAAATAAAATTGCTCCGGATATTTTAATTGTCCAGTGGGCATTGGCAATTCAGGGAATACCGCTCAATTCCATCCTTAAAAGAGTAAAAGCGAAATCCAACTGCGAAATAATTTTTGCGCTTCACGTGATACGGCAGAAAGAGGAAAGTTTCTTAGACGGATATCTTACAAAGTCCGCTCTCAGATGGGGTGATACTTACATCGCTCACGCGCAGAAATACATAGACGAACTGAAACAGATTTTTCCGGATAAGAAATTTTTTGTGAACAGCAACGGAGTCCGCTCTTTAGCTCCCAAAGAGAAAAATGCAATTAAATTATTCCATCCGGTGTATGATATGTTCTCTCCCGATCCGGATTTTGACAAAGAGAGATTTAAAAAAGAGATGGGGTTAAGAAAAAATGTTTTTCTCTTTTTTGGATTCATACGCAGATACAAAGGGCTTCACAATGTCTTGAAAGCATTTAAGAAAATTTCCGATGA
>JAKAMT010000229.1 GCA_021812705.1 Bacteroidota bacterium
TATCGGCAAGTTATTACCCAACCCCGCCAGGTCCGGAAGGAAGCAACGGTCAGTAACTAACTTGGGTGATTGAGTGTCTGGCTTTTTTTTTACAATTAAAAATCGTTGATACGGGAAACGTGAGACGGGAAATGCCTCGACTTCGCTCGGCATAGACGGGAGACGTGAAAACGGAATTGGAAGTTTTGTGAGATTTGAACTGATGATGCTAATTGGTCTATTTAACACCCCGTAAAGTCAGCAAAAAAAATCTTGCCGCGTCATATGGGCATGAATGACAGCTCCACGATTCAACAAGGTGAGACAACATCTTGATAAACTCTCTTCCAGCAATGGATCAATCTTTGTTATGATAATAATTATAAATCAATTTTGCTTTCGCGGCACCTATAATTTCTTCCAATCTCGATAATTCCGCTCTTTTTATTTCATCAAGGCTTAAGTCGGTAAGTAATTTCTGCGCCACTTTCTCTCCGATTCCCTTTATTTCCAGAAGTTCGCTTGTTAAAGTTCGCTTGCTTCTTCTTTCCCTGTGAAAAGTAATTGCGAAGCGGTGCGCCTCATCTCTGAGATGCTGAAGAAGTTTTAAACTTGATGACGTTTTAGGTATCGATTGCGGCTCCGGATTACCGGGCACAAATACTTCTTCCAGCCGTTTGGCCAATCCTATAATTTCATAATTCTGTGCACCAACAGAATCAAGCGCTTCAATGGCGCTGGACAACTGACCCTTGCCGCCGTCAACCAGGATCAGATCCGGAAAGAGCTGGTTCTCTTCGATTACTCTGCCGTAACGACGGCTTATAATTTCACGCATGCTGGCAAAGTCATCGGGACCTTCCACGGTTTTAATAATGAATTTTCTGTAGAGACTTTTTTTCGGTTTGCCGTCTACAAAAACCACCATGCTGGCAACCGCATCTGTTCCCTGAAGATTACTGTTGTCGAAGCATTCAATAACACGGGGAAGTTTTTTCAAACGCAGATCTCTCTGAAGCGCCGACAAAGCATACGGAACATTCCCTTCTTTCTTCATCTTCTGAAGCTGGATCTCTTTCAACTGCAGTTGTGCGTTTTGGGTGCACATTACAAGAAGCGATTTTGCATCGCTCTGCTTCTGCGGAATTATAAATCTGCACTTCTTCACCGCTTTTGTGTTCAGCCATTCAAGAAGAGAATCAGATTCTTCCGGCTCGGTTTCCAGAATTATTTCCTTGGGCACATCTACAAATTCATTGTAATAAAATTTCATCACAGATGAATAGATCTGTCCGGGCGACTCGTTTATTTCGCAGCCGAGAACGAGCTGGCGTTTGCCGGTCAATTTACCGGAGCGGATATTCAAAATTGTTGCAGCAACATCTTTCCCCTCATTTGCAATGCTGATAACATCTCTGTCTTCCAGATCGGCTGATACAATTTTTTGCTTCGATGTGTAGACCTGAAGCTGATTAATTCTGTCTCTTATCTCCGCTGCTTTCTCAAATTCAAGATTTGCGCTGGCTGATTCCATTTCGCGTTTTAATTCCGAAATCAATTCATCTGTCTTTCCGCGCAAAACTTTTATTATCTGGTTTACCATTCCATTGTAGTGCGCCTGCGACACGAGGCCTTCACAGGGTCCTTCGCATTTTTTAATATGATAATCCAGGCAGACTTTAAATTTCCTTTTATCTATCGCCTCCTGGGTGATATCAAAGTTGCAGCTTCTTATCTTAAATATTTTATTCATCACCCTGAGAGAATTTTTCATATTCTTCACTTCAGTGAATGGTCCGAAATATTTTGAGCCGTCTTTAATGATATTTCTGGTTGGAAAAATTTGAGGGAACGGTTCATTCGTAACGCGGATATATGGAAAAGTCTTGTCGTCTTTGAGATTAATATTATAACGCGGCTTTAAATCCTTGATCAGATTATTTTCCAGCACGAGCGCTTCAATTTCGCTGTTCGTCACAATAAGATTAACGTCGGCAATTTTTGAAACCAGGATCTCTGTCTTGGGTGAATCCACATTTCTCTGGAAGTAAGAACGAACCCGGTTCTTAAGATTTTTAGCTTTCCCCACATAAATGATCTTTCCCTTATCATTCATGAACTGATAAATTCCCGGCAGAGAGGGAAGCGCATCAAGTTTTAATTTTAATTCGGGATTCATGTTCGTTTTCGAAAAATGATTCTTAAAGATAATTCCGATTTCTTTAAAACAAAAAGGGCTGGCACAAACCAGCCCTATAACTTGCCATCGCAGATTTCACGAAAAGGAATAATTCTTCGGCACGACAACAATGCCGGTTTCAGAGATGGTGAAGCGCTGTTTGTCAGCTTCCGGATCAAAGCCTATTTCGAATCCCTCGGGCACACTAACATTTTTATCAATAATTGTTCTTCTGATTCTTGCATGCCGGCCGATTTTGCAGTTGTCCATAATTATTGAATCTGTGATGTAAGAAAAACTGTTCACGCGCACGTTAAATCCTATAATAGATCTCTCAACAAGTCCCCCTGAGATTACAGTCCCGTCCGATACCAGGCAATTTATTGCGCGACCGATCCGTTCCCCCTCGTGAGAAACCGTTTTTGTAGGCGGGTACTGCTGCTGCTCTGCGCGCAGAGTCCATTCGCTGTCGTACAAATTGAAATGCGGATTTACATTTATAAGATCCATGCTTGCAGCATAGTAGCTGTCAATAGTTCCCACATCAACCCAGTACGGTTTATCTTTTTTATTTTCGTCCAAAAATCTGTACGCTTGAACATGAAAATCATTTTTGATCATATAAGGGATGACATCTTTCCCGAAATCATGGTTTGTTATTTTTTCCTTCTCCATTCTGTTCATCACTTCTTTGAGCGCGGCTATATTAAAAACATAAATTCCCATATTCACGAAGGATGATTCGGGATTGTCCGGAATTACAGGCGGATTTTTCGGCTTCTCTACAAATGAAAGCACTTTGTATTCCGGATTAACATTTATAACGCCGAACCGGGACGCCTGACTTTTCGGTACCTCAATAGCGGCCAGAGTAAGCTTTGCTTTTTTCTCAATGTGAAACTGGATCATCTTCAAATAATCCATCTTGTATATATGATCGCCTGACAGAACCAACACCCATTCATAATTATCATCTTCAATTAGATTAAAATTCTGCTGAAGCGCGTTAGCGGTTCCTAAATACCAGTTGTTGCTGGTCTTCAACTGCGGGGGTACAGAATAAATAAATTCCTTTAGTTCGGGATTAAAAATACTCCACGCTTCGTAAAGATGACGGTTTAATGAATCTGATTTGTACTGGGTCATTACATAAATTTTTCTTAAGCCGGAGTTGAGACAGTTGGAGAGAGTGAAGTCGATTATCCTGTACTTGCCGCCGAAAGGAACAGACGGTTTTGTCCTCTCCTTCGTTAAAGGGAATAAGCGTTCACCCTGACCGCCGGCAAGAATTATTGTTAGGGTTTTTCTTAGAATCGATGAACCTGTGTATGCCATTAGAATCTCGCAGGAAGTTGATTAAAATATATCTAATTACAAATTGATTGGCAATCAAA
>JAKAMT010000230.1 GCA_021812705.1 Bacteroidota bacterium
GCGGGGCCGACGAGACTCGAACTCGCGACCTCCTGCGTGACAGGCAGGCGTTCTAACCAACTGAACTACGACCCCTTATAAAATTTCCCCCTCATCAAATTCAAAAACAATCTCGAACTCGCGACCTTCCCGCCTTTGGCGGGACAGGCGTTCTAACTAATCTGAACGGAGTTTATCCCGATGCTTTTTATCGGGAACCCCTTATAAAATTTTCCCCTCATCAAATTCAAAAACAATCTCGAACTCGCGACCTTCCCGCCTTTGGCAGGACAGGCGTTCTAATCCGCCGAAGGCGGAAACTACGACCCCAGAACGGCAGTGAATAGTGAAGAGTTGAGAGTTAATAGTTCAATATCACTATTAACTTTTAACTATTAATTATTAACTGCATTTTTTGGTGAAGCAAAAATAAGAATTAAAATATATCCGATGCAAACTTTTATAAATTTTCTACTCCAAAACTTACTCCAACCGCTTTTGCTGCTAAAACTGCCTGGTCTTTTGGCTTTACTAATTTCTGACGCGAA
This sequence comes from Bacteroidota bacterium, assembly GCA_021812705.1. Classification (GTDB taxonomy): domain Bacteria; phylum Bacteroidota; class Ignavibacteria; order Ignavibacteriales; family Melioribacteraceae; genus Fen-1258. The sequence continues at coordinate 528 of JAKAMT010000230.1, forward strand.
ATTGCATCTTCAATTCTCACGCTTCTTATCTCGCTTCCTTTCAAAGCTACCATGCGCCCGAACTGTTTTTTAACTGCCAGTTGAATCGCATTTGTACCGAACTTGGTTGCCAGAATTCTGTCGTAAGCGGTCGGACTTCCTCCTCGCTGAAGATGTCCAAGTACCGTATAGCGGGTTTCCAATCCGGTGTTATCCGAAATCATCTTTGCTACATACTCACCCACACCTCCCAATTGAACCGGGTCTGTTCGTTTAAGGTCGTTTGCCTTGGCGATAATTTTTCCGTTCCTTGGTTTCGCGCCTTCGGCGACACAGACTAATGAGAATCTTTTTCCGCTCATGTTTCTTCTTATCACTTTTTCATAAACAGCATCCCAGTCGAACGGAATTTCAGGGATTAATATTATGTCGGCGCCGCCGGCCAGGCCTCCGTTAAGGGCAATCCATCCTGCATATCTTCCCATTACTTCAATAACCATAACGCGGTGATGTGAAGACGCGGTTGTATGAAGCCGGTCTAGAGCATCAGACACAACCGCAACGGCCGAGTCGTGCCCGAAAGTCTGATCCGTTGCTTCCAGATCATTATCGATCGTTTTCGGAACGCCGATTATATTCATTCCCAATTTGCTCATCTGATCGGATATATGCATTGTGCCGTCTCCGCCGATCGCAATCATTGCATCAATTTTCCATGCGGCATAATTTTTCATTGCATCTTTTGAGCGGTCGACTATTCTGATTTTGCCGTCAACTTCTTCCGGCCAGTGAAACGGATCTCCCTTATTCGAGGAACCGAGTATAGTACCTCCTCGCGAAAGAATTCCTGAAACATCTTTGTTGTAAAGTTCGCGGGCTCTTCCTTCAACCAATCCTTCAAAACCGTCAAATATGCCAAGCACATTCAGTCCCATATCCAATGCCGGTTTCGTAACGCCGCGTATTACAGCGTTAAGCCCGGGACAATCTCCGCCCCCGGTTAAAATTCCAATCTGTTTTACTTTTGATGAAGCCACTTTTCTCCTGTTAAATCTATTGCGTTTAAATGTATCAGCGGTTCTATGAACTTATTTTCTTGAATGTCTTAAAATGAATCTTTGCAATCTCGCTCAGTTTTTCTTCACCGATTTTTTTCAGAAGAACCTTTGCAAATTTTTCAGTCTCCAAAGATGATCCTTTAGGAAGATTCAGATTTTTTCTCTCTCCCTCCTCAAACCATCTAATGAATGAGTCTCTCGCCAATATTGAAGCCGCCGCGACTGCAGTATATTTTTCAGCTTTCGTTTCCTGAATAAATTCCACGGAGGAATGTTTTGAATGTGAAACTATATCAAGATCCTTTTTGCTGAACTTGTCGGTTATCACCGTCCTGCAGTCTATATTATCGAGCAGATTTCCGATTGCTTTAGAATGCGCCCAGCTAAGAATTTTATTTAAATTGGAAAATTTTTCATATAGCTCATTATACTTAACCGGATTAATTCTTACTATTTGAAAATTATCTCCGACAGCATCTTTTATTTTATGCGCTAAAATTTTTATCTGATAATCGGAAAGATCTTTACTGTCACGCACTCCGCTTTCAGCAAGGATTTTTTTTGTCTCTTTGTTAAGATAGACTGCGGCAACTACGAGCGGACCGAAGAAATCCCCCTTGCCGCATTCATCGGATCCGATATATTCTTCCGGTTCGCCGATTGTTTGATCTTTCAGTTCAAGAGAAGGTTCATCAAGTATTAAATTCCCGATTGATTTAAAGAACTCAGACTTTTCATCCCCCTGAAAAATTGTTTTAACACCCTTTTTGCCGAAATAGACCTGCACTTTTACTTTTTCTTTTTGTCGTTCTGCCATGAATTCAAAATTATAATCTTTGCGGATGACTTCTGTTACGCGTATATCTTTTTTTATCAAAAGATCTCGGTAAGAAGTAATGGCAGAATCGGCTTTTTCCTCTATTGACACTCGGAATTCTCTATCTATTTAATAGTAAATAATTGTTGCTTAAAAATATCAAAAAAAGAGATTATGGATGCCATGGGGGTACAAAATTCATTCTCAAAATCAATTTTATTGATAAAATTATTAAGTGAAATGGAGAATTAAGAATATTTTTTTTATTCTTGTGGGCGTTTTTTTGAGAGATATTTCAAATTAGCTGCAGTTTTAATGGAGAGTTGGTCCCGCCTGCGGCGGGATGGTTGCCATCGCAAAGCGAGGTCCCGCTTCGCGGGAACCTGGTCGCCGAAGGCGACATGCGGCGAGCTGATCCCTTTAAAGTGTGAGAAGTAAAAATTTTTATTTGGAGAGTTGGCCCGTCAAAACCGGGCAGGCAGAGTGGTTGCCATCGCAAAGCGAGGTCCCGCTTCGCGGGAAATGCGGCGGTCCAAAATGTATTTTGTATATATTTTGAAAAGTTTAATCGCAGACAGATATTATATCGGTCATACTGCTGATGTTGATAAAAGATTAGCTGAGCACAACCAAGGAAGGACACGATCCACTAAAGGATATAAACCTTGGAAAGTTGTGTATATCGAAAAATACGAAACAAAATCAGAAGCATTTAGGAGGGAACAAGAAATTAAATCCTATAAGTCTGGATTTAAATTCAAAGAGTTACAAAAACTGGAGAGTTGGCAGAGTGGTTGAATGCGGCGGTCTTGAAAACCGTTATAGGTGTAAGCCTATCCGGGGTTCGAATCCCTGACTCTCCGCCTACGGCGGATAAATCCGCTATTAAAAGCTTATCTAAAATGGTAAGCTTTTTCTTTTTTAAAAGCATCTCTTAAAAATTTGTTTAATCCTATCCGGGTTTCTAATTTAGAAATGGTTCGGTAGAATTTTACACGCCTTAGGCGGGCCCTGTCTCTCCGCCTTCGGCGGATAAATCCGCCATTAAAAGCTTATCTAAAATGGTAAGCTTTTTCTTTTTTAAAAGCATCTCTCAAAAATTTATCTAAGCCGATCCGGGGGTACAGATTTAGAAATGGTTC
>JAKAMT010000062.1 GCA_021812705.1 Bacteroidota bacterium
AAAGAACTTGCCCCTATGAGAAAAAAAGGAATATTAATTGTCGGGAGCGGAAATGTAGTTCATAATTTGCGCCTGGTTGCATGGAATAAATTAAACGAACCCGGATTTGGTTATGATTGGGCAATTGAAGCCGATCATAAAATAAAAAATTATATTCTCAACGGCGAATCCGAGAAACTGATCGATTATGAATCGCAGGGTAAAGCGTTTGAATTGTCTATACCCACACCGGAGCATTATCTTCCTCTTCTTTATGCGCTCTCTTTAAAAGAGAAAAATGATGAAATTCGGTTTTTCAATGACAAAACGGTAGGCGGTTCTCTTAGTATGACCTCTTTAAGAATTGGTTCCTGATATTTCTTATTTTATAGATACAAAACGACCTAAACGTGGGATTATATTTTGATTTATATCATAGGATTTAACTGAATTGTACAGTATACTTTTATTGTATTAGAAATAGATCTTATTATTTATTTTAACAATAAATATAGATTGTTAAAGAGATGGCTAAACCAATTAGTTTACCAATAAAAGAACCGCCGGCAGTCTCATGCAAATTTCCCTACAAGAAAAACAACTCATTAAATTTTATTTTTTTCATTTTATCCATTTCATTTTTTTTCATTAGTGCAGCCTTTATTCGTGCCGAAGAGACAAAGACCAAATCAGTTTTAATTTTGGTGGAGGGGAATACCGATCTGAAAAGTTTTGCCATGGCAGACGGCCGGCAGCTCGGCGAACTAATGGGGCATTTTCACACCGCAACAACAATTAAAGGAGTAAATCAGTATCTAAAAAAAGAAGCCCAAAATTATGACTTCGTTTTCTACATTGGGTATAATCTAAAAAACAATCCTCCTAAAATTTTCTTGAATGATATCGTTTCAACTTCAAAGCAGATTATCTGGATCAATACCGGAATTATAGAATTTTCGGCCTCTTATGATCTCAAAAAACTTTTCGGATTCAGTGTGGCAAGCTATGATTCGGTCTCGGGATACAATTTTGTAAAGTCCGGAAATAAAATTTTTACGAAGGGAGACGATCACACCAGTCTTATCCAAATTACGGACAGAAGCAGAGTTCAGGTTCTGGCAACAGCTAATTCGGATAAAGGCAGAAGAGAAACTCCATACATAATAAGATCCGGCAATTTTTTGCTCGTTGCAGATTCTCCTTTTTCCTATGCGGACGAAACCGACCGGTATCTATTATTTGCGGATATGCTTCATGATATTCTCGGCGAGAACCATGAAACATCGCATTCCGCGCTCATCCGGATAGAAGATATTAGTCCAATGGACAATCCAGTTAAATTAAGGGAGTTAGCCGATCTGCTTTCTCACAAAGGTATCCCTTTCCTAGTGGGAGTAATTCCTTTTTACGTCGATCCTTTCAGTCAAACGCGCGTAAGTCTATCCGATAAGCCGGATTTAGTAGACGCCTTAAAATATATGGTGCGAAACGGCGCAAGTCTGGTTATGCACGGAGTGACACATCAATACAAGGGAATAACGGCTAGCGATTTTGAATTTTGGAACGAACAGACTAATAAGCCTATAGCCGACGAGACAACGGACGGCATTGCCGCAAAATTAGAATCGGGGATTCAGGAATTTACCAGAAACGGTTTATATCCCGTCATCTGGGAAACGCCCCATTATACCGCTTCTTTTAAGCTTTACAGCACAGTATCCAAATATTTCAGTACGGCAATGGAACAACGAATTGCCATTGAAGACTTTGAACACAGCCAATATTTCCCTTATATAATTTACAAGGATCTTTTCGGACAGAAAATATTTCCCGAAAATCTCGGATATGTTCCGCTGGATGAGGATAAGAATGTAAGCCGCGATGCCGTTAAAAGGATTATCAAGGGGGCCAAAACAAATTTATTTGTGCGCGACGGTTTTGCGTCATGTTTCTTTCATGAGTTTCTGGATCTGGATCTTCTAAATGATTTGGTTGAAGGCATTAAAGCTCTCGGTTATACTTTTATAGATCCCCAGGAGGAAACCAACTGGGTGAGGACAAAAGAGAGAGCGATTCTTACAGGACCGCAGGATTATTCAATTACATTAGACGATCAATTTCTGTCCGAATCATATTTTGGCCGCAGCGGTGAAATCATCAAAAAAGAATTTTCCGAAAAAAAAATAAAAGGGACGGTCACTAAACATATCGAACTGAATGCCGGCGAATTGTATGAAGCCGAACCGGCTGAGTTCAGGGAAAGAAAACTCTCTATCCTGGAAAATTTTTCGCAGCAGGCCGATAAAATATTCAAAACCCTTTTTAATGCCGATGATAAATGGAAGGAAACACGACCTGTAATTCTGTGGAATCATTATGCTCAAGGCGCAGCTTACAACGACCAGGCATCTTTAGCCTCTGTGTTCCGATCCGTTAATATAAAAATTGACACTATTTTCGTCGGTCAGAAATTAGCTTTGACAAATCACAATTTGGTTATTGTACCATATGCTTTTGTTGATTCATTAAAAGATAAAGATTACTCAACAATTTCCGATTTTGTTTCTGAAGGAGGCAATTTAATAATCGATGCAGAGACCGAGCTGGCTCGCTCTTTTAATTTCTCCTTTGGCAAAACAAAAATTAAAGTGAGCCGTATTCGTGACAAATATTTCACCGAGGAACCTATAATCTGGCATTACCCCGAACTTATAGATAAAATTAATTACGAGGATGATGATCAGGTTTTTTGCTATGATGAAATAAGCCGGGTGCCGATGTTGATCGGACGGAATTTTAATAAGGGAAAACTTATCTATATAAACTCAAGGTTTGATCCCTACACACAGGAGGGATACAGCCTGTATCCGTATCTGCTGGAGTATGTGAAAAGATTCTTTAATCTGCGCCCCATCATAAGGAGAGATAATCTGGAAGTTTATTTCGATCCGGGATTCCGCCGCACCTTCAGCATCGAGAATCTGGTAAAGCAGTGGGTTGCCCAGGGGATAAGGATAGTGCACGCAGCGGGCTGGCATGAATATCCAAAATACACATACGATTACAAACGATTGATTGATCTTGCACACGCAAACGGAATTCTAGTATACGCGTGGCTTGAACCTCCGCAGGTAAGTCAGAAATTCTGGAATGATCATCCGGAGTGGCGGGAAAAGAATTATCTAAATCAGGATGTACGTCCGTCTTGGAGATATCCCGTTGCTTTGACAGACCAGAAGTGTATATCTGCTATCGATTCGGCATACACAAAGCTGCTTGACACCTATGATTGGGACGGCGTTAATCTTGCAGAACTATATTTTGAAGCGGGAGAAGGATTTAAAAATCCCACATTATATACACCCATGCATCCGTCTGCCAGGCTGCAAATGCAAAAAAAATACGGGATAAATATCTTAAAAATATTTGATCCCTCCTCTTCGTTTTTTTGGAAGAATAATCCTTATGTGCAGAAAAGTTTTACCGAATTCCGCATCGATGAGCTCAATAAAGTTTACGAAAAGCTTCTCCCCTCTTTCAGCGCAATCTCCGCAAAGAATTCCGGTTTTGAAATTATTGTTACGGCAATGGACAGCTTCGGGTCACCGGAATTGAAGGAAGAGATCGGTGTTGATATGAACAGCATCATTGCGCTGAAGAAACGGTATAATTTTAAACTCCAGATAGAAGATCCGCAAAAGCTCTGGTCCACAGATCCTCTTCGTTATATCGATATAGGCAAAAAATATTCATCTCTCTTGACAGGTTCATCGGGATTAATGATGGATCTAAACATAATGACCTTCAGAAAAGAAAATGAGATTACTCCCTTTCCAACCTCAATACAGACGGGGACAGAAAGTTTTCATTTAGTAAATTCTGCGGCTAAAGCCTCTCCCAGATTTACAATTTATTCGGAATCGAGTATAAATCCACAGGACCTTTTTTATTTTCCATTTGCGTCTGCAGTAAATGTAAATTACAGCCACACATCCGACGGCTACAAATTCAGTTCACCTTATTCATTCTCCGTCGAACTCCCCGGAGAAATAAAAGTAATACAGATCGACGGTAAGCCGGTATCTCCGTATAGGCAGAATCTGTTCTTAATTCCAGCCGGAAAACATACGATTGCTACTGGAGAGAGCATTGCATCATTTTCGGCGCATGAATTACAAACGAACATTTTATCAATTACCGGCAATTTATTGTCCGTGGATTATTTGATGAAAAATTTACGGTTTGAGTATGAATCGGATTCCCGCACAATAGTTTCATTGGACAAAAAACCGGTAAAAATCATAATTGACGGAAAAGATTATTCGTTCACTGTTTTAAAAGGGAACGACTGCTACAGTGTTTTTTTGCCTCCGGGCAGACATAACGTAGTCCTGGAAGCCGGAGACGCATTTTCATACGGCATAGACTTAACTTCACTCTGGTCTTCGACAGGAATAACTATATTCGGCACAATCGCAGTCTTTTTGTTGTTTATAATGTATATCGCTCTTAAAATTATTAGAAAAAAATATTCGGCGAATTAATATTTATGACACTGTTAGAAGTTGATCTCAGTTTTTTGTTTGTATTTTCTGTCATCGTGATCTGGTTCATGATCGCCTACCAGTTCATGCTCACGGTTTTTGGATACATAAATTTTATCAAATCGATGAAAGAGAAGAAAGAGATCGACGAAATGGAATTTGATTTCCCTTCCTGCACAATTCTGATTCCCGCGCATAATGAAGAAAAAGTGATCGGCAAAACAGTCGAAGCAATGATGAAGCTGAATTACCCGAAGGATAAGCTGCAGATAATAGTGATAAACGATGGATCGAAAGACAGAACCGGCGAAATTGTCAACAGCTATTCGGAAAAAGACAGCCGCGTAGAACTATTTAATATTCCCGAGGGGGAAGGCGGAAAAGGAAAATCGAGAACTCTCAATTCAGGCATAAAAGCCGCACGCGGAGAAATTATTTCGATATATGATGCGGATAACACTCCAGATGAAAATGCGTTGCGCTATCTGGTTGCACAGCTCCTGCTTCACAAAGAACTTGGCGCCGTTATCGGCAAATTCAGGACTGTGAATAAAAACAGGAATTTTCTTACAAAATTTATCAACATAGAAACTCTCAGTTTTCAATCCATGCTTCAGGCGGGCAGATGGCAGATGCATAATATCTCAACGCTTCCCGGAACAAATTTTGTAATGTGGAGCTGGCTTATTAAAAAGCTCGGGGGCTGGGACGAAGAGGCACTTACTGAAGATTCTGAATTAAGTATCAGAATTTATGAAGAGGGATACAAAATAAAATTCATTCCTTACGCAATTACATACGAGCAGGAACCGGAGAGCTGGAGGGTGTGGATAAAACAGAGAACCCGCTGGGTGCGCGGCAATAATTATGTTATCGGAAAATTTTTCAGATACATTCCCAAATTCAAAAACAAACGCCTCGCGTTCGACCTTTTATATACTCTTTTTCTCTATTACCTGTTTTTCGCCGCGATTATTCTATCCGATTTTTTATTTATAATAAGCGCATTGAATTTAGTAACCATTACTCTTCCCGGTCCATATACGTTCGTATGGATTGTGGCGTTTATACTTTTCATATTCGAGATAATGCTTGCGATCTCATTTGACAGAGAGGACAGCTTGAAAAAGATTGGCCTCATAATAATTATGTATTTTTCATACTGTCAATTCTGGATCTATATTGTGCTCAAAGCCGTTTATGCCGATTACATAAAAAAAGAAAAGAGGACCTGGGCAAAAACAATCCGCTTTGATTCAGATCAAACAAAATCGCAGGCGGGCTGACTATATTTATAAATCAATTTGTATTGAACAAGAATAACGGAAAAATTAAATGAAAAAGTATTTCCCATATCTGTTGGCAAGCCTGATCATTTTAACAGCATCTGCAGTTTCTGCGCAGTTTGAAGGATATGCCTCAATGACGGCAGGATACAACAATAATCCTCTTTATAATTTTCAGAAACTGGGTGATCAGATAAAGCAGGGATATCTCGAACTCAAATATTCAAAAGAGTATCAGAAATCCGCGCTGAACTTTTCTTATGTAAGCGGATTAATGTTGTTTAATAATCTTGCCGACAGGAATTACTATGAACAGACTCTTGCAGCATCGTATGTTTTCAAATATCCGAAATCTTCTTCGATTGAACCGCCAAAAATTATTAAACCTAAACCAGCGGAAGGCGATTCTTCCGGAGATGAGGAAGCAGAGATCGATTCAACCGGAATAACCGTAGAAGACGCAGATTCTGACGCATCTGAGAAAGATGAGGAGAGTGTTTTCAATTCTCTTGTGATAGGCGCTTCCGTAAATTCCAGATTTGACAAGAATATATTCAAGGAATTCGACAATCATGGATTTGCTTTTAACATGCGGTATAATCATGAGACCAACCCCGATTTTAATTACAGCATATCAAATACCGTTTCATTGAGGAACTATACTTATATAAGCGGTCTTTCAAATATAACCGATCTGTTGAGCATTGAAGCCGGCGCGAAAAATGGATCCAAATTTTCTTACGGTGCAATCCTGAGCGGAGGATTTAAGTATTACACAGAAACATTTTACGACACAACACAATTTGAGCAGACGCGTACGTTCAACACAAAATCGCAGGGGAAGGGAAAACCGGGCTCGGTGACGGCTTCTTCAAAAAAAATATTAGTAACACCTCAATCGAACGGCACTTATCAGTTAGCCATGGGATTCTATACAAAAAAAGAATGGGATAATGGTTCTTTCGGATCAAATTTTATTTACCGTTATAATGTACGTTCGGAGAACCGTTACCTGGCACAATATGTAAATACTTCTTTTCTTTCTGAAGATATTTACAATGACTTTTTCTCTTACGAAGGACCGGAGGCGGTTTTAAAATACAGCCAAATCCTTACGGCAAAAATTAAATTGGACTTAGAGTTACAGGTTCAATACAAAAAATTTAAAGCCCCTGCTTTGAATTTAATCGGAGAGCAGACTGCCGGCAACCGAAATGATCTTCGTTCAAGCGCAGAGGCTACCTTATCCCGCTATTTTAATTTATCCGATAATTTTGGTTTTGACATAACCATTAGCGGAGGCGTACTTAGGAATGAATCGAATGACGAATACAATGATTTTTCGTCATACTTTCTGAGCGCCGGCATAGGCATTGGTTTATAATTAATTGGAAAGCTCCATCGTGTGAAAAATATAATATTATTTTTATTCGCGTTGACATGCACATCAGAGGCCGGTAACGGATGGAAGTGGCAGCATCCAGTTCCACAGGCGAACACTCTGCATAAAGCAGTTTTTTACAATAAATGGTTCGGCTATGCAGTCGGTGATTGCGGCACATTAATGTTTTCCGGGAATCAGGGTTCAACGTGGGAAGTTCAGCCGGAAGGCATAACTGATAACCTGCTTGATGTTGCATGCTCAGATTCTGTTAATGTCTGGGCGGTCGGCGATAACGGAACAATAATTCACACAACGAACGGTGGTGCATCCTGGCTTCCCCAGGATGGCGGGACCACACAGGGCCTTAATGCGGTTTATTTTATTAACTCAAGTTCTGGCTGGGCCTGCGGAGACAGCAAAACAATTCTTAGAACAACGAACGGCGGGAATACATGGCTGAGCGCTTCGATTCAAGGAATACCCAACAACAGCAGCACAGGAATAAACAGCGTCTACTTTATAAATTCAACTGAGGGGTGGGCGGTTTGTTCCAATGGATATATTCTTCATTCAACAAACGGCGGGGCAAACTGGAGCGTTCAGTATCAAACCGGTGTCCCTCTTTTCAGAATAAAATTTTTTAATGCCTCCTCAGGCTTTGCCGTTGGATCGTCAGGATCCATCTATTCGACTAATAATGCCGGAAGTTCATGGAATCAGATTCAATCGAACACCGCTTACGGTCTGAACGATATAATTTTCAACGGAACGAATGATTTTCTGATTGTCGGAGATAACGGAAGATTTCTGACATCAACAAATTCCGGCGCGAGCTGGAATTTGGATTCACTTCACATATCTTCATCATTAAACGGGGCGGCGTTATTCAACGGAACAAAAATTACTTTCGGAGAATATGGCCTGGTAGCATTAAATCAGAGTGCGGGTTCATGGCAATTAATTCAAAGCGGCAACAATCCGTGCATTAATTGGATTACATTTTCATCATCCTCGGCAGGATATGCAGTCGGGCAGTACGGAAATATATACAAGACTTCCGACGGCGGAAAAAATTGGTCGGCCAACATAAATACCCAAATGGAGAGCTCGCTCTACGGGGCATCGGCCGTGGGAACAACTGATATTTGGGCGGTGGGAGATGCGGGATTTATAGTTCACTCTTCGGACGGCGGGGCATCGTGGCAAAAACAAAATTCAAACACTACAAAATCTTTGTTAAGCGTTTCCTTTGCCGACAGAAATAACGGCTGGATAGCAGGCGGCAGCGGGATCATTCTTCGAACTTCGGACGGCGGTAATTCATGGATTACTCAGACATCAGGGACTAGCAATATTTTATTCGGGATAAATTTTATCGACAAGGATAACGGCTGGATCTGCGGTGACGGAGGCATAATACTGAGCACTAAAAACGGAGGGACTCTCTGGACCGCACAAAGCAGCAATGTCACCGCGGCTTTATTCGGAATAGATTTCTATAATGCTCAAAATGGACTTTGCGCCGGGACCAACGGAACAATTCTAAAAACTATAAACGGCGGATCAACCTGGACTCCCCTTCCGACTAATAAGACAGTAAACATCTATGTCGCTGCGGCAAAATCTCAAAATATAATCAGAGCAATTGGAGATGCCGGCACGCTGCTGCTGAGTACAGACGGTGGCGCAACGTGGAATACAGAATATTCATCGACTGCATTTGACCTGTTCGGATTGTTTGTTCTTGACGATTCGAACGCCTGGGTCTGCGGCGATTACGGAACTATCTTATCGACTGGAAATTTATCAACTTCCTTCAAAGAAGAAGAAAAAGCATATATGCCTTCTCAGATTACATTGTATCAGAATTACCCCAATCCTTTTAATCCTTCAACCAAAATTAAATTCGGAGTTGCGGAAAACGGATTTGCACGTGTAATAATTTATGATGCGCTCGGAAGAGAAGTAAAAATTTTATTCGAAGGATATCTGACCCGCGGTTTTCATGAATTGGAATTTGACGCGCAAAATATTTCCAGCGGCATCTATTTCTATTCGATTGAATCCGGCGGATATTCGCTCAGCAGAAAAATGATTCTGATGAAATAATTAATTAAAAGGCATCATCGTATTGAAGATGCCTTTTAATTTGCCTGAAATGAAAATATCACTCGACTTTTGTTTTCGGTGTAACCGATTTACTTGGCATTGGAACTTTTTCACTTTTCGAAGGCATGGGCGGAAATTCAGGCATGCCAATATTCTTTACGAGGTCTGCAATAACTACTTCCTTATTCGTTACAAAAGAATGATTCGCAGCAATTCCGGTTAAAGCGGAGTACGCGCCGGCTCTCTGATCCGATGCGCGGAGATATTTATCATTTTTTTTGCCCGGAAGAAAAATATCTTCAAGCATTAATTTATCTCCGCCGCCGTGTCCACCTTCCCCTTTCCAAACATCAACAGAATATGCGGTTCCTCTTAGGGGATAGATCTTAATATATGTGCCGTCGCTCTTGATCTGCCCCGGTATATTTCCGTCTCCGCTTATATAAACCTGTTCTTCCATTTTGTGTTCAAGACGTCCTTTAGTTCCGTTGAAAATAATATAATATCCTTCCCACGCGTTAAATGCGTTAAGTGAATAGCTTAATGTAACATTGTTGCTGTATTTTACCATTACATTCATTGTGTCTTCAATATCTATCTCCGGTCTGAAAATGCACTGGTCTCTGTAATAACCGTCATACTTTTCATTGTTCAAATACAAATCATTTAAATATTTGTTTGAAGCCAAATCCAATTCGAATCCGCATTTAGATTTTTCTGGGCATGTCAAACATCTCTGGTGAGAGCTTTCAAGACCGAATCTCTTAGCCATTTCGGGTGTATAAAATTCTTTTTTGCCTAACGCCTGCACCGTTACAGGAACAGCAGAGAGCCACCAGTTGACGAGATCAAAATGATGTGTTGCTTTGTGAACCATAAGTCCGCCAGAATTTATCTTCCGGCTGTGCCATCTTCTAAAATAGTCGGCACCGTGGTGCGTGTTGAGCATCCAGTGAAAATCCACGGAAAGGATATCTCCTATTACTCCGCTCATCAAAAGATCTTTTACTTGAGTTCGTGGCGGAGAGTACCGGTAGTTGAAAGTAACTTTCACCTTTTTTCCCGTTTTTGTCTGCGCATCTACAATACTCTGGCATTTTTTTTCATCCGTCGTCATCGCTTTTTCAGTTATAACATCCTTGCCCAATTCCATCGCACGTACTATATATTTATCGTGCGTGCCGCAGACAGTTGTAACAATAACAAAGTCGGGATCCGCTTCTTTGATCATGATGTCAAAATCTTTCGCGTCATAAATTGGGGGCTTATATCCCGCAGCTTCTTCGCACCATTTTTGCGCATCGGTTAATCTTCCCTTATTCAGGTCGCACAATGCGACCATGACAGCGTTATCCTTAAAAGTCTTATAAATCGCTTCCTGATACATTCTGGATCTGTGTCCGGTACCCACCAGTGCATATTTTGTTTTGTCAGAATCGAGAGGCGACTTTGCCGAAAGTCCATTAGCGGCAAAAAGAACGCCCGCTCCGGCGGCGGCCGAAACTTTCAAAAAATTTCTTCTCGAAATTTCACCCATTCCTTTCTCCTGTTTACTTTTCATGATTGCACCCATCTAATTATTAACATCCAGTTAAAAATTCTTTCTTTGTAATTTAGATTTTATTGATTTTTATTGCCACTCAAATTGGAATAATTTTAAACATACAGGTGAGTTTAGGCAATTAATGCCGGACCCAACTCTTAATCCAAAATCCATCTTCATATATTGTACAAAATATATGCTACTCCCAGAACACTCTTATTTTTAAAAAATATTATCTGTTAATTACCAAAGTTTTTATTACACTTCAGTATTAAATATCCCTCACTTTAAGAAAAATCCACAAAATATTAGACGGCTATTATATTCCTTTTCTCAAATAGAATGAATTAATTCAATAAGAAAGGAGCTAATATGGTGAACAAACAAATGACTTTATTTTTGTTTTTACTGCTGTCTTTTTTTCTTTTAAATGAAAACATTACAGCACAAGGTGTTACAACCGCGGCTTTATACGGGATTGTAAAAGATGCCAATGGGGAACCTTTGCAATCCGCCACGGTGATTGCAATTCATGGACCGACCGGCACAAGATACGGTGCATACACAACATCGGACGGGCGATTCACTCTTCCAAATCTGAAAATCGGAGGGCCCTATTCAGTCTCTGTAACCTTTGTCGGTTATAGAAAGGAGGAGCAGAAAGATATTTTCCTTACACTCGCGCAGAATCTTCGTGTCGAATTCACACTTCAAAGCGAAGCTGTAAGCATGAAAGAGGTTACGGTTTCCGCCGAGAAGGATGATGTACTTAACAGCAGCCGGACAGGCGCGGCAACTTTTATTTCACCCACGCAGGTTAACGCGCTCCCATCAATCAAAAGAAGCACCAGGGATATTATCAGATTAGACCCCAGAAGCGACGGCAATTACAGCTTTGGAGGAAAGAACTGGCTTTACAACAATATCTCCCTCGACGGTTCATATTTTAATAATTCATTCGGATTGGACGATCCGGCTCCGGGCGGACAAACTAACGCAGAGCCTGTTCCTTTTGATGCTGTTGCAGAAGTACAAGTATCCGTAGCACCATTTGATGTACGGGAAGGGGGATTTACCGGTGCCGGAATTAATACCGTTACCAAAAGCGGAACAAATCAGTACAAAGCTTCATTATACAGCTTCATGAGGAATGAAAACTTTTTAGGCAATACAGTTTCCGGAAACAAGGTTGTCGCTAATCCTAGTCTCTCCTATAATCAGTCCGGCTTCACTGCCAGCGGACCGATCTTCCAGAATCAGCTGTTTCTTTTTATAAATGGAGAGATTGAAAGAAGAGAAGATCCAGGAAGTAATTTTGCTGCCAGCCGGGGAACATCGGGGTTTGGAATATCAAGAGTGCAGGCTTCCGTGATGGATCAGATAAAGCAAAGAATGATTTCGGTTTATAATTATGATCCCGGCCCTTATGAAAACTATACCAATCATACAGACAACGAAAAATTTCTTGTTAAGTTGGATTGGAACATAAATGAAAGCAATACATTTATGTTCAGATATAATTATTTGAACGCCAGAAGAGATCTTCCTCCTCATCCATTCGCAATTAGTTTTAACGGTACGGGAAGGGGACCAAATGAAAACACACTCCCATTCCAAAGTTCCGGATATAGAATTAACAATCAGTTGAATTCTTTTGCAGCCGAACTAAATAGCCGCGGCACCAGATGGGCAAACAGATTTTTCGCGAGCTATAACAGATTCAGAGATTTCCGCGAAGCCAACACTCCTAAAATTTATCCCACAATCGAAATAGCCGAAGGCGGAATAAGCTATACCACACTTGGACAGGAACCATTCTCTATTCATAATATTCTTGACCAGGATGTCTGGCAGTTCACAAACAATTTCAGCTATTTTGCAGGCAAACACGTAATTACTGCGGGAGTAAATTACGAGTATTTCAAGTTCTATAATTCCTTCAATCTATTTTATGCAGGACTTTTTATGGTGCCGGCACAGTTTGGAGGAACCACCTTTGCCTCACTGAACGATTTCTTCAATCTTACGGATCCTGCTAAAGCCGGTTTTGTTGACTTCAATAAAATTGCCTCTGATGCAGTAAAAAAACCTTTTAAAGGCGAGGATATTAAAGTCGGCCAGCTTGCATTCTATGCACAGGATGAATACTTGTACTCCGAGACGCTCTCTTTCACTTACGGTTTAAGAATTGATCTCCCAATCTATTTGAATGATATGGTGGATAATCCATTTTCCAGATCACTAAATCTGCTTGATGCCGACGGGAAAAAAGAGGTTGTAGATCAGAGCAAACTGCCTAAAACTAAACCCCTCTATTCCCCACGTTTCGGTTTTAATTGGGATGCAAGCGGCGACAGGACAACACAGGTACGAGGCGGCACCGGATTATTCACAGGAAGGCTTCCATTTGTATGGATCGGGAACAACATTTCCAATCCGGGATGGAACCCGAACCTGCCGCCACAGGAACAGACTTATTATCTAAACGCTATGGCAGAAGATTTTGAATGGCCGCAGGCATGGACTACCAATTTGGCTTTCGATCATATGCTGCCCGGAAATATTCTTGGAACGCTGGAATTTATATACAGCAAGGATGTAAATGCGATTTATGTAAGAGACGCAAATTTATCCAAACCTACAAGAACACTTCCGGATGGAAGACCTTATTACGGAAACGGCCCTCTTAATACAAGCATAGGCGGTGCTTATGTTATAGATAATTCCAATGAGGGATATAACTACAGCATAACCGCCCAGCTTAGAAAAAATTTCGATTTCGGATTGAACACCAGTATATCTTACACGTACCTCGATGCAAGAAATCTTATGAAATCAACCGAGATCGCTTTAGATCTGTATGGCAATACTCCCACAAGCGGAAATCCGAATAAACCCTTGTTAGGATATTCTGAATTTGGAAACCGCAACAGGATAATTGCGAATGCGACCTACCGTTACGACTGGTCTGATAACTGGTCAACGAGCATTGGAATTTTTATCGAAGTCGCAGAAGGAAACAGATTTGCGGGTGCGGGCGGCAACAGATATTCTTACACATACTCAGGGGATCTGAACGGAGACGGCTCTGGTTCGAATGATTTAATTTACATTCCGCGCAGCCAGAATGAAATTATTTTTGACGGTACTGCGGCAGAAGCAACGGCTCAATGGAATGCGCTCAATGCTTTCATAGAACAAGATCCATATTTAAAATCCCATAGAGGCCAAATTGCGGAAAGATTTGGCGGTATAAATCCGTGGTTCAGCAATATCGATCTTAGACTTCTGCAGGATTTTTCATTCTTCATCGGGAAGCAGAAACAAACTATTCAGCTGAGTTTAGATATTCTGAATGTTGCCAATCTTTTGAATTCAAACTGGGGTGTAAGACAGGTTGCAAATTCTGCTGCCACCTCTCCGCTTCAGTTTGTCAAATTTAATACCCAAGGAGCCCCTGTATTCAAATTCAACACAGCTCTAAAAAACACTTTCCAGGATGATCCGGGCGTATTCTCGCGTTGGCAGATGCAGTTCGGAATCCGTTATATTTTTAATTAGACGTAACAGCATATAAAAAAAACTCCCCCTTACGCGGGGAGTTTTTTTATCCGCCTGTAAACAACCGCATCTCGTATGCATTATTTAGAATATATTAGAGAGATGACAAGCGCATTACTTACCGAAGTTTTATATTTTTAATCTGTCGCTTAGATAAAATGAAAGATCAATATTATTTTTGATTTCATTATAAACCCTTTTAGTTCCGGTTTATATATAATTATTTCTAAAACATAAAAAATGATAAGTATATGGATCGCAGAAATTTCATTAAGATCGCGGGGATGAGCAGCGGTTATCTATATTTTGCAAATCAGTACAATTCAGCAAAGAATATTTTACATAACGCATGCAAACCGAATGTAATCTTGATATTAGCAGATGATCTGGGTTACGGAGATATTGGATGTTACGGACAGAAAAAAATTAACACTCCGAATCTCGACAAGTTTGCCTCCGAGGGAATGCGTTTTACAAACTGTTATTCGGGCAGCCCGGTCTGCGCACCTTCAAGAAATTGTCTGATGACCGGCCAGCATACTGGACACACAAGAATCAGACACAACAGCAGCTCGTTTAATAAAGAGAGAGTTCCTTTGGAATCATCCGATTTGACAGTCGCAGAAGTGTTTAAGAGTGCCGGATACTCAACCGGATTGATTGGCAAGTGGGGATTGGGAGAGCCTGATACTTCAGGCATACCTAATAAAAAAGGGTTCGATTATTTCTTCGGCTATCTGAATCAGAACCATGCCCATTTTTATTATCCTGAATATTTATGGCGCAACGAAGAAAAAGTTTTTTATCCCGAGAATAACAATAAAAAACGGGGTACATACTCGCATGATCTGATAGCAGATGAAGCGCTTGAGTTTGTGAAGAGAAACAGATCGAATCCGTTTTTTCTTCATTTAACTTTTACAATTCCGCATGCCGAGCTTTTGGTTCCGGAAGATTCACTGGATGAATACAAAAATAAATTCCCGGAAAACAAACCGTTTCCTGGAGAGAAGGATGGATACGCTGCGCAGGAAACGCCTCATGCCGCTTATGCGGCAATGATAACCAGAATGGATAAAGATGTGGGCCGCTTGATGAAACTTGTAAAAGATCTTGGAATAGATGATCACACGCTGATTTTCTTTACGAGCGATAATGGTCCAAGCGACGCAGCGGGAAGCGATCCTGATTTCTTCAACAGCAACGGTAATTTGCGCGGGGCAAAATATAATTTGTATGAAGGAGGAATAAGAGTTCCTATGCTTGTCCGCTACCCAAAGAAAATAAAACCGGCAGTAAGCGATTATCCCTGGGCTTTCTGGGATTATATGCCTACAATGTGCAATTTCTTAAACGTAAAACCAAAATCAGGATTGGACGGAATTTCTGTTCTGCCAGTTCTCTACGGTAAAAATCAGAAAGAACATGAATATTTTTATTGGGAAATTAAAGCCGACAAGAAAAATTTCAATCAGGCGGTGAGAACGGGAAACTGGAAAGCGGTCACAGTCAATCCGGATAA
>JAKAMT010000231.1 GCA_021812705.1 Bacteroidota bacterium
GAACGAAACGGAAAAATCCGTTTACAGAAAAGTAAATCAGTCCATACAAAAAGTTGAAGCTGAACTGGATAATTTCAGATTCAATACGGCGGTTGCGGCATTGATGGAACTGTCGAACGAACTGAAAAATCTGAACGATTGCAGAAAAGATCTCGCAGTGTACATACTAGAAAGGCTTGCGTTGATGATCGCGCCTATGGCCCCGCATCTTGGCGAGGAATGCTGGCATCTTCTGGGAAAAGAAAAATCACTTTTTCAAAATCCGGCCTGGTTTGAAGTTGACGAAAAAGCGCTGAGTGTTGATTCTGTTACAATCGTGGTTCAAATTAACGGAAAGGTCAGATCTAAACTTGAACTTGCTGCTAACTCGACCGAAGCTGATGTTAAAAAAGCTGTTTACGAAGATGAGAAAGTTAAATTGTACACGGATGGAAAATCGGTGGTTAAAGAGATTTATGTTCCCAACAAAATTTATACAATCGTAATAAAATAATTTGAAGCTCAAGAGGCGATAAAAAAGAGGAAATTATGCTAGACGTTAAATTCATTAGAGAAAATCCTGCACTCGTAAGACAGGGCTTGCTTAACAAGAACGCCAAAGATATTGTGGATGAAATAATCGAGCTTGACGAACAGCGGCGCTCATTGATTGCTAAAGTGGAAGACTTAAAAGCAAAAAAAAATCAGGTCTCCGCTCAAATTCCTCAAATGAAAAAAGCAGGACAGGATACGTCATCGGTATTCGCGGAGATGAAACGTGTTGGTGATGAAATTGCGCTGCTAGACGGACAGCTTCGCGAAGTGGAAGAAAAAATGGATACAATTCTTCGGCTTACACCAAATATAGCACATGCTTCCGTTCCGGTCGGCAAATCCGCTGAAGAAAATGTTGAAGTGAGACGCTGGCTGCCTGAAGGATTTTCTTTCGAAAATGATTTCAAGGTCCTCGATCATATTGAACTCGGCAAAAAACATTCGATACTCGATTTTGAGAGGGGAACAAAAATTTCCGGTTCCGGCTTCCCTCTTTATATGGCAAAAGGCGCAACACTTGAACGCGCATTGATTAATTATATGCTCGATTGCCACCTGAACGATCACGGGTACTCCGAAATTTTTCCGCCGGTGCTGGTAAATAGGGACTCAATGCGAGGAACAGGGCAGATTCCCAAAATGGAAGAAGATATGTACCACATCGAAAAGGACGGACTGTATCCAGTGCCGACTGCAGAAGTTCCGATCACCAATATTCATCGGGATGAGATTCTTACCGAAAAAGAATTGCCCATTAAATATGTAGGCTACTCTCCCTGCTTTAGGCGCGAAGCCGGTTCATACGGAAAGGAATCAAAAGGATTTTTACGTGTGCATCAGTTCAATAAAGTTGAGATGGTAAAATTCGCAAAGCCGGATAATTCCTACGATGAATTGGAAGCAATGGTAAAGGATGCCGAGGATATTCTTCAGGCGTTAAAAATTCCGTACAGAATTTTAATGCTCTGCACCGGTGATCTCAGTTTTTCAGCTGCGAAGTGCTATGATATAGAGACCTGGTCTCCCGCAGAAAATAAATGGCTCGAAGCTTCTTCTTGCAGCAACTTTGAAACGTTTCAGGCGAGGCGCGCCAATATACGGTTCCGCAAGGAAGATAAGAAGATTGAATTTGTGCATACACTCAACGGATCGGGATTGGCAACAAGCAGGTTGATGGTTTCTCTTCTGGAAAATTATCAGACTCCCGAAGGAAAAATTGTTGTGCCGAAAGTGCTTCAAAAATATACCGGCTTCGATCTGATCGGATGAAATAAGATTTTTTGATAGCGTTACTACTAAATAATCCGCGAAAATCAGGGTTATCTGTGTAATCCGTGTTCTATTTTAGAAATGAATTTTATTCCTTCTCCTGTTGTTGTGATAAAAAAGAAAGTGAAAAAAATTGTTCGGCAACCTTAAATACCTCAATAAATATTTTCTGCGATATAAATCCAAGCTGATGCTTGGTATACTTTTTATACTTCTCTCAAATGTTGCCAATGTGTACATTCCTCTCATTGTCCGCACAGGTATAGATTCCCTTAAGGCTGGCGGCGAAATGAGAACAATTTTTAATGTTGTGCTTCTTCTGGTGTCCGCGGCAGTCTTGAGCAATATATTCCGTTATTATATCCGCCAGACAATAATTGTCGTTTCCCGCGAAATAGAATTTGATCTCCGTCAGGATTTCTGGTCTCACATCCAGAAGCTTCCGTTAAGATTTTTCCAGAACAATTCCACCGGCAATATCATGTCTCACGCGACAAATGATATCGGTTCGGTAAGAATGTTTGTGGGTCCTTCCGTGATGTACACGATAGATAACGGAGTAAAATTTATTCTCACATTTTCTGTTATGCTCTCTTTAAGTCCATTATTAACTCTTTACGCGCTGCTGCCTTCACCGTTTCTTTCATTTGTCGTCTACTTAGTGATGAAGAAGATGCATCTAAAATACACTCGCATTCAGGAAAAGATGTCGGATCTTACAACGCGCGCGCAGGAAAATTTTTCGGGAATAAGAGTAATTAAATCTTACGAAAGGGAAGCTTACGAAATTGAGCAGTACGATAAGGAGAGCACGGAATATCTTAACCGTAAAATGGATCAGGTAAAGCTGCAGGCGCTCTTCGGCCCAATTTTTTTCATGATCGCAGGCCTCTCCGCTATCATTGTTGTTCTTGCCGGCGGTAAAATGGTTATGAACAATGCATTGAGCATCGGTACTATATTCGCGTTCATGCTTTACTTGGTTGATCTTATCTGGCCTATGATATCGTTCGGCTGGGTGGCAAATATGATTCAGCAGGCGGATGCGAGCATGAAGCGGCTGCTTAAAATTTTCAATGAACCGGTTGGTATATCAGATGAAAATACGGATCCTTCTTTAACTTCAGTCAGCGGAGAGATCGAATTTAAAAATGTTTCATTCCGCTATGCCGAAAATCTTCCCTGGGTGCTGAAAGATTTGAATTTCAAAATAAAAAATGGAGAGACCGTTTCATTTATCGGTAATACCGGAGTGGGAAAAACGAGCTTGGTTAATCTTCTGCCAAGGATGTACGATGTAGTTGAAGGCGAAGTACTGATAGACGGCAACAATGTAAAAAAAATTCCTTTGGAAACTTTGCGCACAAATATCGGATTTGTCCCGCAGGAAAATTTTCTCTTTTCTGATACGCTCGCTAATAATATTAATTACGGTCTGGGCACGCCCAATGAAGAAACAGTCGGCAAAGTTGCAGAGATTGCCCAGCTTTCAAAAGATGTGAAAACTTTTCCATCGGGATACGAAACCATTCTTGGCGAACGGGGCATCACATTATCCGGAGGTCAGAAACAGCGCTCTTCACTCGCTCGCGCGCTTGCCGTGAACCCTAAAATTTTAATTCTTGACGATTCCTTCTCTGCAGTCGACACAAATACAGAGGAAGAGATTTTGAAAAATTTGAAAGAATTTATGAAGAACAGAACAAGCATAATTA
>JAKAMT010000063.1 GCA_021812705.1 Bacteroidota bacterium
TGGTTGCGATGGCTCATAATCTGTCAAAGTGGGCAATTATATCGGCATGAGATATTTTTTCTTTTGCATAAAATGAAAAGCCGTCCCAATTTACTTTTGAGACGGCCTCTCTTTATTAAAAGAGTGACCTCCTTTCCTTGTCTCCGTGACCGTATTACATCTAAAGTTGTCAAAAAGTGTTACATTCCCAAAAAATACTTGACAAAGCCTGCCAAATCCCTTAAGTTTTTCTGGCAATATACTTAGTATACTAAGTTGCTGGTTTAATACTTCCATCAAAATTTTAGTAATTATAATCTGCGGGAAAATTTTATGAAGATTAGCAAACTAACTTCGCATTCCAACCAAACTTTTTTCAAATCTTTTCTTTTGATCTTCTTGCTTGCCTCGCTTTTATTTGCTCAAGGCAAAGGAAATGTGGGTGGCAGAGTACTCGACGGAGCCGATAGAAGTCCTCTCTGGGGTGCAAGCATCCTTATAAAAGGAACATCAATTGGAACTGCTACAGATGATGAAGGAAAATTTTTGATCACTCAGCTTCCAAAAGGGAAAATAACTGTACTCTTTAGATATGTAGGTTATGTGACGATTGAAAAAGATATTGAAATTGTCGAAGGGCAAACGGTTAACATTGAAGTTGTACTCAAACCTACAACTCTTGAAGGGAAGGAAATTGTGGTAAGAGGACAGCTTCAAGGCCAGCAGGCGGCAATAAACCAGCAGCTGAGTTCTAATTCAATTGTTAATATTGTATCAAAAGATAAAATTCAAGAACTGCCAGATCAAAATGCGGCAGAAACTTTGGCGCGTTTACCCGGTATCTCTTTGAAGAGGGACGGCGGCGAGGGACAAAAGGTGGTGGTTCGTGGTCTGGCGCCTAAATACAACAACATAACTATCAATGGAGAAAAAGTTCCTTCAACCGATGAAACGGACAGATCTGTGGATCTCAGCTCAATCTCACCTGATATGTTAGCGGGAATTGAAGTTTATAAATCGCTGACGGCTGATAAGGACGCAGATGCGGTAGGCGGTACAATAAATTTTACGATAAAGAAAGCACCGGAAAATTTTAAAGCCGATGCAAAAATTGCAGGCGGCTACGGCTCGCAGGAAAAATATTACGGCAACTACAGAGGCTCCCTCTCACTGAGCAACAGATTTTTTGATAATGCGCTTGGAATAGTCGCCACTGCAAATCTTCAGCGAGCGAACAGAAGTTACGACGCGCAGAATGTGGACTACTCATTTGCAACTTCTGTAGGTTCGACTGCTCTTGTTAAAGTTAATAATTTAAATCTTGCAGACAATAAGGAGATCAGAAACAGATACGGCGCAAGCTTGGCCGCAGACTACGCGCTTGAGAATGGAAGTATTTTCTTAAGCAGCTTTTGGAGCAGAACAGACAGGGAAGGCCTGAGGAGAAGAAAACGCTATCAGGTTGCAAGCGGAAGAACCCAGTATGAATTAAGAGAAAGCACCACAAATCTTCAGCTCTTTTCTTCGACTCTGCAGGGCGAGCATAATATCGGAGTATTTCAAATCGACTGGTCCGCTTCTTATTCATTATCCGATCAGAGAAATCCGCACGAGTTCAATAATATTTTCCAGGAATTATCCTCATTCACAAGTCAACTTGAAGTTAATAAAGGGCCAGAGTATATACCGTTTGGAGTCAAAAACGATT
Source organism: Bacteroidota bacterium (assembly GCA_021812705.1). Taxonomy (GTDB): domain Bacteria; phylum Bacteroidota; class Ignavibacteria; order Ignavibacteriales; family Melioribacteraceae; genus Fen-1258. The sequence continues at coordinate 1,688 of JAKAMT010000063.1, forward strand.
TGAACAATACGACTTTTAAAGAGAGCGATCTTACAAGCTATTCGGTAATTGATCATCATGCCACGCTGCAGGCGAATGCAAAAATTAATTTTGCTCTGGATAATGAAATTACAGGATACGTAAAATTCGGCGGTAAAGTTCGCCTCAATAAAAGGGATAGGGATAACACACAATATTGGACGTCCCATTTCAATTTAGATTCTTTGGGAATGAAATCCTGGAAAATGCCCAATTCGCTCTACAGAAATTTTACGTTGACTGCCGCCAGAAATATCCAGATGTCAAATTTCCTCTCATCGAGTGACGCCATTGGAGAATTTTTAAAAGGGAAATATAATTTTGGAATTACGCTTGATAAAGATCTGCTGGATCAGTTCCTGTCTAACATGAGAGACGGCAAACTGATGTCCGGTAGACCTCTCTTCATTTTGAATCCCGAAATTGATCTGCAGGATTACGCGGCGGCTGAGGATGTTTATTCGGGTTATGTTATGTCTGAGGTGCGCTTATCTCCTAAATTAATGATTTTGCCTGGTGTGCGTTTTGAAAAAACATTTAATGATTACAAAAGCATCACAGGCACTCCAACAACAAGTGAAGATGAAACTCCAAATTTGATAGGAGCCCGCGATACAACCGGCGGAAGATCTTACTATGATATTTTACCGATGATACAGATGAAGTATAAGGCAGCCGACTGGTTCGACGTTAGAGCATCTGTTACTAAGACGCTCTCGCGACCGGATTATTTCAGCCTGGTTCCCTGGCAGCAGATAAGCATATTGGATGCAACTATTAATAAAGGGAATCCGAATCTTAAACATACTCAGGTTTGGAACTATGATCTTTTCCTTTCCATGTACAATGAGTACGGTCTGTTTACTATGGGCGGTTTTTATAAAAAACTTTGGGATGTTGATTATATAAGGCAATCCAGAATTTTAGACGGCAGCAAATATAACGGCTATATGCTTACACAACCTGTGAACGCTGAAAACCCGTCAACAGTTTATGGTGCAGAAATCGAACTTCAGGCAAATCTTTCTCTATTGCCAAGTCCTTTTGACGGAATAGTTTTTTATGCCAACCTCTCAATGATGAAATCAAAAACAAATTTCCCCTATTTCGTAATTGGTCCGAGAAGCCCGCTGCCTCCATTTGCCCCGACAATAATTGATACCGTGAGAGAAGGATCGATGCCGGGACAGGCAAACTATATCGGTAATCTTGCGATTGGTTATGAGAAAGGAGGATTCTCGGGAAGATTATCAGTCATCTTTCAGGGAAAGAGCTTATTCTTCGTCGGGCCGAGACCCGAGTTGGACGGATTTACGGATGAAACAACACGGTGGGATCTGGCAATTCAGCAGAAGATTTATGACAATATCAGCATCTATCTAGATGTCAATAATATTTCAGACAGGCCTGAAAGATCTTTGCTGGGCGTATGGAATTATCCTACGGACGAACAATTTTTCGGGTGGACCGCTGATTTAGGGATCAAATTCAAGCTTTGAAAAAATAAATTAACCAATTATTTGTAAGTCAAATTATTACCGGAGGAAAAAATGAAACAGAAGAAACATTTTTTAACAGGTTTGGTTACTATATTAATTTTATTATTTGCTTTGTCAAAACAAACTTACTCACAGACTTACATTGATGTTGCCCCAGGGTACGGTACGTTGAATGCAGCTATTTCAGCTAATACAACACCAAATGTAATTTTCAGGCTTCAGCGAGGTTCAAATGCCATTTATCTTCTTAATGGTACTATCTCAATTACAATTCCCTGCAGGATTGAAGCTGTTGCAGGAACGGGAAGCAGACCACAGTTGATTCCGGCCGTTGTCAGCGGTGGAATAGGGACCTATCCAATGGATTTTAAAGCAAACACTACTTTAAAAGGTATTTATATCACGGCGAAAGATGAGCTAGGAGGAATTATTCAAAGGATGACTAGAATAATGGCCGATGGTGTTCGGCTTACACTTGATGATTGTTTTATGGATAATGTTCTCCAGGCGGCAGTGAGATGTGATAATAAAGATGCAAAAATCTATATTAAAAACACTATTGTAAGAAATTGTGCCAGCGACTGGGCTAATGGCAGGGGAGTAGACGACAGAGGAAATAATATAGATACACTTTATATTGAGAATAGCACTTTTCACAATATCGCATCAAGAGTTCTTAGAGACGGAGGCGGTTATATTAAATATTTCTATGCTAACCACAATACATTTACTAATACCGGTTACAGATTGTTCGATATAGGGGAATGCCCCACAGTTGTATTTAAAAATAATTTAATAGTAAACTGCGGATTTCTCGGTCGCGGCAAAAGCGGTACAGATGCATTGCTTGCCTTAAATCCTCTTACAAATGCGGCTTTTACAGGAAGAACCCAAACAGTTGAAGTACATCATAATAATGTTTATATCGATCCGACTTTTGTGCAGCAGTACCCTGATACAGTTATTGTAATTCCAATCTACAATAATCAGATGCTGCTCGCAATTGCCGATAATAACACCGGCAATAACATGCTCTCATCCGCTGTTGAATTTACCAGTGCCCCCCCATCTGTTTCTTCGATAATTCCGACTTACTGGAATGATCCGCTTCTTGGGAACTCAACCAATGCCACTCTACTAAGAGTAAATCAGGATTTTGCTTTCGCAACTCCGAGCACGTTTAATACCTACGACTTTAAATATGCTAACACATTCACTTCATATACGGCAGCAGAGAAAGGACAGCCTCTCGGCGCGTTAACATGGTTCAATATGACAATCTTAGGGGTCGAAGACAAACAGGAACTTCCAAAAGAATTTACAATCTCCCAGAACTTCCCCAATCCGTTCAATCCTACTACAAATATTCAGTATTCGTTGCCGAGCGGAGGAATGGTTAAGGTTGAAATCTTCAATTCGATCGGTCAGAAAGTAAACACACTTGTGAATGAAATGAAGAATGCCGGTAACCATCAGATTACATGGAACGGAAAGAATATCTATGGGCAGGATGTTTCAAGCGGTATCTACTTTTACAAAGTTTCAAAAGATAATTTTTCTTTAACTAAAAAAATGATGCTTATTAAGTAAGCGGCAAGTTATTTTTATGAGCAGAGGAATCGACTTGAATAATCCCAAACCTCTTTATGAACAGATTGAGGATGATATCAGAGATCAAATTTTGAGAGGGGAACTTGCATCAGGTCAGCAGGTTGCCTCTCAAAATGAGCTTTCAAAAATTTATAACGTGAGTTTGATTACGGTAAAAAAAGCTTTGTCGGATCTGGTATCGGAAGGGACGCTCATTACGCGTCAGGGGAAAGGAACTTTTGTTGCAGAGCCTGCTGTAAAAAAAGCCGATCTCTCAGCTCATAGAACTTTAGGCGTTGTGCTCCGCGATCTAAAACATCCTTTTTTCTCTCTGGTAATTCACAGTATTGAAGAGAGGGCAAGAGAACTCGGGTACGGTCTCCTGCTCTCAAGTTCTTCGAATGATCTTGAAAAAGAGGAAGCTCAAATTAATAAGTTTAGAGAAATGGGTGTGGATGGAATTATCATCGCCTCTCTGTCCCTAAGATACCGTGCCTCAACTAATATAAAAAAACTTCATGATGAAAATTTCCCTTATATAATGGTTTCATACATCCATGATCCCGATTATTGGTATATAGGCTCGGATCATGAATACGGCGGTTTCCTGGCCACGGAACATCTTATAAAATGCGGTTACAAAAAGATCGGCTATCTTGGAGTCGGCAAGGGGAATCTCTTAAGCGAAGTAAGAAAAAACGGGTATTACCGTGCACTGGTTGAAAATGATGTGCCGTTCGATTCTAAACTGATTTTTTATTCCGGTGAAGAAAATTTTGAACAAAATATTGATAGACGAATGCTGGGTTATGAATTCGGGAAAAAATTTAATAGCCTTTCCAAAAAACCCGATGCGCTTTATGTCTATAGCGATCTTGTTGCACTCGGATTTCTGCAAGCGGTTCTGGAATCCGGACTAAAGATACCGGAAGATATAGCCATAGTCGGTAATGATGATATCCAGATTGCGCCTTTCACACCGGTTCCTCTAACTACTATTCAGCAGCCGTCGGATAAAATAGGCAGAATGGCTGTGGACATAATTCAAAACAGAATTGATGAAAAGGATATTGGAAACCGGACAATCTTAAAACCCAAACTGATAATAAGAAAATCTTGCGGCGCAGATAAAAACAAAATCTTTAGTGATTTAATTGCAAGTTGATTTATGGTCAAGTAATAATTCCTCAGGTGAAAAATGCTCTATCCAATCAGAAACTATTACCGTTCATTTATAGAAATAAATGATTTTTGGAAATTCAAAGTAGACAAGGAAGAAAAAGGATTTGGTAAAAAATGGTTTAACGGATTCGAATCGTCGCTCGAAATTGCCGTGCCCGGAAGCTGGAATGAACAATTGGAGGAACTTGGACTTCTCCATTATATAGGCTCTGTTTGGTACAGCAAAAGAATATTTATTCCTGCCGAGTTCTCTGAGAAAAGAATAGTTATAAGAATCGGATCTGCAGATTATAATTCCAAATTGTGGATCAACGGAAAATTAGTCGGTGAAAATTATTCGGGCTTTCTGCCTTTCGAATTTGAGATTACAAATTTTGTGAGTCCGGGCGAGTATGCTAATCTTGTATTATGGGTTAATAACAAACTTTCGGATTCTTCTATACCTCAGGGAATTGAATCGGATTACTATCAGAGGGAAAACCGGCTTAGAGAAGAAACTTATCCGGCGGCGCGTTTCGATTTTACTCCTTTTGGCGGTATTAACCGCCCTGTTATTGTCTATTCGACACCAAAAAATTTTATTTCAAAATTACAGATACAAACGAGTATAGAGGGGAAAAAAAACGGGACTCTAAATGTCAAAACGGAAGCAATAACCGATCAGAGCTATGAAATTGATTACAGCATCGAAAATGTAAAAATATCCGCAGAAGAAATATCTTATGATTCAGCCTGCTCTTCGACTGCACGTTTAAAAATTAAAGATTGCAGATTTTGGTCGCCGGAAGATCCGTTCTTATATTCATTGAATGTAAAATTAAAAGTTAACAAGGCAATCATTGATGAATATTCACTTCCGATCGGGGTGAGAGAGATTGAGTTGGTAAAAAATAAACTGATGCTGAACGGCAAAGAAATTTACATGAAGGGATTCGGCAAGCATGAAGATTTTCCTGTGACCGGGAAAGGATTATTCCTTCCACAGATAGTAAAAGATTTTGAGCTGCTGAAATGGATCAATGCCAACTCATTCAGAACTTCTCACTATCCTTATTCTGACGAAATTCTCTCCTATGCCGACAGAAAAGGAATTTTAATTATTAATGAAGTCCCTGCTGTAAGTTTGGATTTCAGGTACGTTAACGGAGATACGCTTCAAAATCATAAAGAAAGTCTGCTAAGACTAATCGAAAGAGACAACAATCATCCTTCCGTAATTGCATGGGCGGCAGGTAACGAACCTAATCTTGTTGGGGAACCCAGCTACTATGACGGAAGAGGAAAAAAATATTGGGGTGAGATATTTGATTATGTCCGTTCGCTTGACCAGTCGCGCCCTATAACTGTACCAAACTGTTCTCGTGCCGGAATCGATGACCCTGTTTTTGAATTTTGCGATTTTATTTCGCTCAACAGATATTACGGGTGGTATGAATATCCGGGACAGATGGAGAGGGCAGTTGATATTTTAAGTAAAGAGATGGATTTGATTTATTCAAAATATAAAAAGCCTGTTATGTTCACAGAATTCGGAGTTGACACAATTCCGGGAAGTCACTCAACTTCCGATCAAATGTTTACGGAAGAATATCAGTCAAAATATTTGCAGGAATACATCAAGCTCTTCCGCAGCAAAAAATATATGATCGGCGAACACGTCTGGAATTTTGCTGATTTTAGAACGCCCCAGCATTTCAGAAGAGTGGTAATGAATCTCAAAGGTGTATTCACAAGAGATAGATCGCCTAAATTGGCAGCATTCAAACTGAAAGAGATCTGGAAAAATTCGTCGGAATGAAAAAATATTATCAGACTGATAGAGAATGATTGTTCCAATTGTCTCCCGCTTGTAAGAAAATAATTTATTCAAAATAGTTCGACAATAAAAACTCGGCAAAATTATGATCTTCGGTTTATCCTTACTCGATGTGGCGGTAATTGTAATTTATATTGCAGTCATAGTTTACCTTGGGCTTCGCGCAAAAAAAATGGTTCACAGTTCCGGCGATTATTTCATGGGAGGCCGAAAAGGGAACCGATGGATGATGATTGCAAACGGTTTCGGCGGCGCCACCCACACAGACCAGGCAATAGGAGTCGCGGGTGCTACTTATGAAATTGGACTCGGGGGAATTTGGTATCAATGGATGTACCTCTTTGCCACTCCATTCTTCTGGCTGCTTGGACCAATTTACAGAAGGGTAAGATATGTAACTACAGGAGATTTTTTTGAAGAGCGATACGGATCCAAACATGGCGTAGCTTATTCTATTATGGGTCTGCTTTACTTTGTTATGGATATTGGGCTGATATTAAAGGGAACCGGAACGGCGCTGGAATCTGTAACTCACGGCGCACTCTCATCAACTCTTATCATTATTTTTATAACTCTCTTTTTTCTGGCATACAGTGTACTCGGGGGATTAGTCTCGGCTCTGATAGTTAATGTTGTGCAGGGTTTTTTCATTCTTATCCTTTCCTTTTTGCTTATTCCATTTGCTATTGAGGCAGGCGGAGGGATTACTGCAATCAAAGCGAATTTGCCGGAACATATGTTTTCATTCATCGCTCCGAACGAAGCCACTCTCTTCTTTATTTTCATGGTAGTAATAAACGGACTGGTCGGCGTTGTAGTCCAGCCCCATCATATGGCTTTGGGCGGTGCGGGCAAATCTGAAAAGAGCTGCAGATCCGGCTGGACCTACGGAACATTTACGAAAAGAATAGCGACATTAGGCTGGGCGTTTGTCGGTGTTCTTGCCGCCGCACTTTATCCAGGTCTCTTGTCTAATCAGCGTGAAAGCGCTTTTGGAATTATGGTCGCAAATTTATTGCCGAGCGGATTGTTGGGACTGATGGTTGCGGCAATGATAGCTGCGATTCTTGCGGTTCTTCATAATTATATGGTTGGCGGTTCCGCAATAATAACCCGGAATATTTATAAAAAATATCTGGTAAAAAACCTGGATGTGGGATCGGAGCTTAAAGTTGCGCGCCTCTCTTCAATTCTCCTCGTAATCGGAGGCGTTGTAATTGCGCTTATCATACCAAGCGTGATTGAAGGATTAAAAATTGTTTGGCACTTCACAGCATTTTTCGGAATAGGCTTCTGGATGGCAATAATCTGGAGAAGGGCAAACAGATACGGGTTGTGGGCCAGTCTGGCTGTTACTACTCTATCTACACTATACACAGGAAAATATTTTTCGTTCGGTCTCGGCTGGGCAACGGAATATCAGATTGCACTTTATATACCTCTCGGATTTTTGGCGATGATAATCGTTAGTCTGCTTACCAGGAGCGAACCTGAGAGGAACCTTGATAAATTTTATACTCTGCTCCATACACCTGTTGGCGAAGAATACAAATTGAAAGAGAAAGGGATTGATATGGTTTTTGAGGGAGAATCCGTTTCTGAAGCAACCGATAAAAATGAATCTTTGGAAGAGAACGGACACAGTCTTCTTCTGGTTGATCTTCTCTCGCTTCATAAAACTTTTTCGTTCAAGAGATACAGGGCGGATCTAGTCGGATTCGGCTGGGCTGTAATATTTGTGCTCGCAATTTTTGCGCTTGGGTTAATTACTGCGAATATCGGTTAAAAAAATAAGAATAAACGGAAATAATAAAATGACTAAAAAAATTATTGTAACCATGGTTCTTCTCCTGGTGCTTGTACCTGCGATGAATTTCGCACAGAAAGAATCTGCCGGTAAAGAAGAAATATTGAAAGCATTGAAGGAAACCGCCGACTGTGCCGCTGATGTTCTTTTAGATTCTAACGGGAAATCAAAATGCGATTATAATATTACCGAGGGGAAATGGTATGATTATGAGCCCCCTTGGCATACCGGTCAGATCATTAACGGATTGGTCGAAGCATACAAAATCACAAAAAATAAAAAATATTTAACCCGAGCCGAAAAAGCCGGCGACTGGTGGTGTTCGTTAGAGATAAAAGATCATCCAAAACTGAAAGGAATGGTTAGGGCAATTCATGGCGACGACAATCCGAATATTGTATTCGCAACCGTAACGGACGGCACGGCCGGATTGTTCAATCTTTATAATCTTACAAAAAAGAAAAAGTATGCGGATGTTCCGGTCTCAGCAGGTGAGTGGATGCTGAATAATATGTATGTTCCTGAACAAAAAGTTTTTTATGATAATGTAGATCCCAAAACCGGAGAGATATTAAAAAATAGCAGTCCGTTTTGGGCAGATAAAAAAGAAGTTGTCCTCTTCGATGTCGCACGTCCGAATAACGAAGGATCTCTCTTCAGAGATATGTACGCTTATACAAAAAATGAAAAATATAAAAAGATATTCATTGATCTCTGCGAAAGCCTGGTGGAGAAGCAGGACCCAGACGGACTTTGGATGCGCTTCACTCCCAATAAAATGAAGGATAATTCTTTTCACCCGCGGTTTAATCTATGGTATGCAGAATCTTTGATAGACGGTTATGAATTAACCGGTGACAAGAGATATCTTGACGCCGCTGTAAAAACTTTGCGGACTTACCAAAAAGCAATGCAGAAAGATGGAACATTCTATTATGTGAATTATCTGGACGGAAAATATAACGACAATTCCGTAACAGGTTCCGCAACTGCATTCTGCGGTCTTCTCTGGATCCGTCTGATTAAACACGGAGTGGGAAATGAATTTGTGAAAAGTCTGAACACCGCTGTAGAGTGGATTATCAAAAACCGCTTTGCCGTTAATCATCCCGATAAAAATTTGCGCGGCACAATTATTGACACCAGAACAAGAAGAAAAAATGGAAACATCTGGATAACTCAAAGAGATGTGGGCACCTCTTTCGCATTAAGATTCTTGTCTGATTATTACAACTACAAGTTCGGAAAAAATTGAAATGAATAATTCGTTTTTGCTTAGAAAATATACTACGTTGTTTTTAATCTTCGCCTTATATTTTTCCGCATCGGCAGCAACAAAAAAATATTTTGTCTCTACATCGGGAAATGACTCTAACAGCGGTTCGGATGTGAAACATGCTTTTGCAACCATAACTAAAGCTGTGAATAGTGCCGATGCCGGAGACTCAGTTTTTGTAATGCCCGGTTTATACAAAAAATTAATTGAGGTGAATGGCAGAAACGGTATGCCCGAAAAGCCGATCTTTTTAATCGGCTATTCGTCCGATCCAAAAAAGTATCCTGTAATAGATGGTGGAGCCGCAGCCCCCGGTGTTGATATGCATTTTGACTGGATCCATTTCGAAAATTCTTCATGGATTGAAGTCTCAAGATTAAAATTTCAGAACGGCTGGACTTTCCCCATAGATGTTAAGAACTCATCTTATCTGACATTCCGCGATTGCAATTTCGAGGGAGGGAAAAGAGTAATTAATGTGGGCGGTGCTCTCTCGCACCATATATTGGTCGAGAAATGTTACTGGAACCAGGGAGGAGAATATTTGTGGAGAGTAGAAAAGGATGATAAAGGCGTTGAAGCATGGCTCTCAATGCATCATGTGAATATGTCTTACTTCAACGGCTCGATCATCGATTTCAGCGGTTCCGGCGGTTCCATAGTCGTTAGAGGAAATAAAATAGTAAACGCTTTTAATGGAGTAAGGTACCGCGGACAGCCGGGATTTGATACGAACGTGGAGATTTATGATAATGAAGTTTCACAAGTGCGCGATAACGATTTTGAACCGGAATACTACACATATAATCTTCATATATATCATAATCGCTCTCATAACATCCACAGAAATTTATCTATTGATAACGTAGAAGGCGGCTTGATATTTTATTATGGGAATGTCATCACTACAGATGATGACGATTGGACAAGAAAAATTTGCTCAGGAATCTGGAAAATTTACGGAAAGGATAGAGTCCTGAGTTATCCGATTTATGATTTTAATAACAGTTATTACAGCGTGGGAAAACTTCTGGAACCCAAACCTGATATGGCTCGTGTTAATCATTTTAATAATGCATTTTTCTTTTTAAGAGACTCAAGCTGGCAGTATCAGAGCTGGAATGATGAAAATCATTTTGATTATGATATCACAAATCAAAAATGGCTGGATAATTTTGTGAAGAATAATCAGGAACAGCACGGCAGGGTTGCGGATATCAAATTCAGAAACGGAAAGACTGGAGATCTGAGATTAAGAAAAGATAGTCCGGGTATCGACGCCGGAAAAGTAATGGCATTCGAAGATTTCGGATGGAAACAGTCGTTTACCGGTAATGCACCGGATGTAGGGGCATTTGAAGGAGAAAATTTGATTGATGGCCCTCCGTTCCGCTTCCTGCTTCCTCCCGGAGTAAAGACTGAGTACGCCGAAAAACCTAGAATAGTCCGCCATTACATAGACGGAAAGAGATGCGTACTATATTTCTCGGCGGAGCTGGATCCGTCCACAGTTTCCGGCGACTCATTTATTCTTTTCAACGGCAAGAAGAAACTTAATCTTATTTCAGCCACATTCCCTAACAACAATTACGAGCTTGTTCTGATGACAGATGAAAAGATAAGCGATAAAAAATTTTCGATTTCATTCAACAAAATACCGGTGGGAAAAAACGGAGAGAACGCCACCGGATGGGCTTCTACTGTCAGAATAAGAAAATAATTCCGTAAAACTATCGCGAGTGAATCTGAAATTAATTAATGAAAAGATTCTTCAATGTAATTAAAAAATCTTGTCTTCAATTTATTATTGCGGGAGCAATACTCCCGCAGTCTAAAAATATTTTTGTCTCGCCGCAAGGCAACGACTCCAACAGCGGACTCACGGTCAACAGCCCAAGAAAAACAATTTCAACTTCGCTGGATCTTACAGTACCCGGAGATACGCTTTTTTTGCTGAAAGGGAAATACTCTGAAGTGATTAGAGTAATCGGAAAATCCGGCACTGAGGAGAAACCAATTTGTATCTTCGGATATTCTTCACTGCCCGGCGAGAGACCTTTGATAGATGGAGGCGCTGATGCACCTGCACTTAATCTTTCCAAAAAATGGATTGAGATTCAAAATTCAAATTGGATCGAGATAAAAAATCTGGAGTTCAGGAACGGGTGGACTGACCCTGTTCAAATAATAAATTCTGCCTATCTTACTTTTGATGGCTGCTATCTGTACGGAGGAAGAAAAGCGATTGCTGCCTCCGGCGATAAAACACATCATCTCTTGATCCAAAATTGTTTTTGGGATCAGGGCGGAGATTATCTCTGGAAATTCCTTGACCCCGCAGGCATTGAACCTTCGTGGACGATGATGCATGACGGCTCAATGATATACTATAACGGTTCATTTGTAAATTTTTCCGGTACGGGCGGATCAATCGTAATAAGAAATAATGTAATTCAAAATGCGTTTAACGGAATAAGGTGTAACGGACAAGCCGGATACGATTCCAATGTGGAGATTTACGGAAACTCCATTTCCAATATACGGGATAACGATATAGAACCGGAATCGTACGCTTTCAATTTGTTCATTCATCATAACCGTTCTCACAATATTCACAAGACGATGTCTGTGGATAATGTAGGCGGCGGGTATATCTATTATTTCGGAAACAGAATCACTTCCAATATGGATTCATGGAGTAATCAGATCTGCACGGGTTTCTGGAAAGTACACGGAACCTCGAAGGTGCTCGCTTATCCGATGGTGGCATTCAATAACAGTTTTTGCGGTGTTGGTAAGGCATTCGGATCAATGAACGGCAAGGCCGTACAGTTCAAGCATTTTAATAATGCCTACTTTTTTACCGGATCGAGAACATGGGAATTGACGCAATGGGATGGCACAAATGAATTCGACTATGATATTTCGAACAAGCAGTGGGCCTCTAACATTATACAAAACAATAACGAAAAGAATGGAAAAATTGCAGACGTAAGATATTTCGATACTTCAAAATTTGACCTGAGACTTCAAAGCGCCAGTCCAGCCTACGATGCCGGAAAGATAATCTCTCTTCCGGAATTGAACTGGACATCTGTTTATGAAGGAGCCGCGCCAGACATTGGCGCTTACGAAAACAATTCTCCGGTGGAAGGCCCCGCGTTTAAATTTATAAATTCTTCTGAATTAAAAATTTCATTCAAGGATAAACCAAGAATTGTAAGAGCAAAAATTGCAGGAAACAAATTGGACCTTCATTTCTCTTCACCAATAGATTTCTCTACTGTTTCAATTGAATCAATAATTCTATCTCAAAACGGAGCAAAAGTTTTCATAGCATCAGTTACCTCGGATGATAACGGATACATCCTGAAAATTGAAACCGCTGAAGCATTGGATGAAAATAAATTGAAATTAAATTTTGACCCGGCGCCGGTTGGAAAAAACGGCGAGACTGTTACTTTGTGGGGCGCTGCATTAGATGCTAACAAACGGCAGATTGTGACGAGCGTGAAAGAAATTTCCATATTAGAAAAAATCGATGAAAAACCTTCATTCAAAATTTATCCTAATCCTTTCAACAGCATAACCCGTTTCATAATAAAATTTCCGGAATCCGTATCGGATAGCAAAGAAGTTAATATTAAAGTATTCGATATAGTGGGAAGACTTATCAGCTCCTCGGATCACAGGCTTCAAAATGGTAAAGCTGAAATTATGTTCGATGGTTTCGATCTTTCTAGTGGAATCTATTTTGTCTCTGTAAATTCACTGCATCAAAAGATGACGCAAAAAATTATTGTGCTCAAATAAATCGGGAACGGCGTCAATGAGGTGGTTCAACTAAATTGAAAAAAATATTCTACATATTAATATTAATCTTCGGACTAACGCGAGCACAGAATCTGCAGCCAACAATAGTCCCGCTGCCAAGAGAGTTCAAATTCGGCACTGAAAGATTTCACTTTGATAAAACGAATGTACATCTGAATATTTTCTGTATGCAGGATGAATCGCTTAATCTGATCTTGTCTGATTTCAAAGATCTCATTCGGAATAAATATAATTCAATCATCTCCGATGAAGACGGCAATAAAAAAGTATTGATTGGAGTACCGGCAGAAAATGAAATATTTAACGCCGTCTGCAGAGCCAATTCCATTCTACCAGATGAGCAGATAGGCGAGGAAGGTTACTTGCTGTACATCGGTAAGGATTCTATTCTGGTCTCTGCAAACGGTCAGAAAGGCCTTTTCTACGGTGTTCAAACTCTAATTCAGCTGATTAAAGGGAGCGGTAACCTAAATTATCTTCAAGGAATAAGAATAAAAGATTATCCTTCGTTTAAATACAGGGCAGTCATGGATGATATCAGCCGGGGCCCCGTACCGACTTTGGACTTCATGAAATATCAGATCCGCCGGTTTTCATCGATGAAAATAAATATGTTCATGCATTACGTAGAGCATGTTGTAAAAACAAAGTCGCATCCAGAATTCGCACCTGCGGATGGCTCTCTTACTATCGATGAGTGGAAAGAACTTGCTGCCTATGCTGAAAAATATCATGTGACGCTTGCGGGTAGTTTCCAGTCGTTCGGTCATTTCAATAATATTTTATCCGTGCCAAAATATTCCTCACTCGGAGAATCGGGAACTCTTATTTCGCCGGTGAATCCCGACAGCTATAAATTTCTGAAAGATATTTATACCGAAATGGTGCCTGCATTCAAAGCACCTTTCTTCAATATCAACTGTGATGAAACTTTTGATCTCGGAAAAGCTGCGTCAAAGAAGATGGTGGATAGTCTCGGCTATGCCGGGGTTTTTGAGAATCATATCTTAAAACTTTACGGAATTCTCAAACAGCTCGGTATGCATACCATGATGTGGGGAGACATTCCGCTCCTCTATCCCGGGCTTCTGAAATCCCTTCCTAAAGATATCATCATGGGGATTTGGAATTATGATAACATCGATTCATTTGAAAAAGATATT
>JAKAMT010000232.1 GCA_021812705.1 Bacteroidota bacterium
AAAACAAGCTGGAATTGAATATGTTTCAGATCAGGAAAATTTAAAATGGATCATCCTGTTTCTTCCAAATATAAATTGATGAATAACGGGACGAATATTCAGAATTACACTGAATTGCCGAACAATAATCCACTGGTGATTGCAGACGGCGGATTGAAAATCGTTTATTGCAATGATTCTTTCAAAGAATTCTTCGGACTTGAAGAGGGAAATGAAATTATCAGCATGAATTCAAATAACGAATTCGTGAATTTTATCGGGAGTTTTAAACAAAGTAAATATAAAAACATAGCACTCGACCTGGAATTATCATCTCTGAACAGCGCCGAGTTAAAAATATATTCCGTGAATGTAGAAAGAGTGATGATAGGCGCAAATCAGTATTTTATCGTCACCGTAGAGTCGTTGGTTCATAGAAACAAATTGGAAGAAAAAATAAATGCATTGAGTAGCGCCCTTGATCACGGAAACGTTCCCATTCTGATCCTTGACTCCGCTCAAAAAATAACTTACTCCACGCATTCATTTGAAACGCTATTGTCGAAAGAGCTGGATTCCATCTATAATAAAAATCTGGCTTCGATTCTCGATGACAAACTATCTCCGGCAGATCTTTCGGAACTTCAGAATTCGATGGATAATTATACCCCGTGGAAAAAATTAATTCCATTTGTCAAAAGATCTCCGGTTAAATACTGGGAGTTCACGCTTAGTCCGATACTCACTAGCGAAGGATTGTTCCCCGGTTTTATCCTAATTGCAAATGATCTTACGGAACATATTAATCAAAAGCGCGCATTGGAAAGATCGGAAAGGAAGCAGAAACTTATAATAAACAACATTTCAGATCTTCTCCTGATTATTGAACATATAGGACCCTCGCTGTTTTTTGAGAATGCCAACGATAATTTTTGCGAAATCTTTAATCTGGAAAAAGAAAAAATATTTTCGAGAAAACTGGAAGATTTTATCCCCAATCCTCTGCTTAAAGAGATGTACACAGCGGTAAATCTGAATCAGAAAGAAAAAACGCATTCGCATAAATTCAGCTACAGAGATTCAAATTCGCGAGATTACGAGTGCAAAATAAAAAGCGTAGCAGAGCCGGAATCCCATTCGATAATTTATCTGCTTACAATGAAAGATATTACGGATGAAGTCCTTTTCAAAGAACAGATGCAGAGAGCTTATCAAAAAGAGATGCTTCTGAATAAGATGAAATCCGATTTTCTTGCTAATATGTCGCACGAAATCAGAACTCCGTTTAATGCTATTGTGGGGTTCGCTGAAATTGTTGACGAGAGCATTGAGACAGGTGATATTGATTCCCTTCGGGAACTGATGGATTCCATGAAAGAGGTAATGGGGCGCGCGGTTAATCTGTTCACTAATATCGTAGAGGTGTTCCAGATAGAAGCCGGTGAAGTTGAGTTGGACAAAGTTGATCTTAACTGCAATCATGTTATTAGAAATGTATATCAAAAGCTCCTGAATGACGCGAATAAGAAAAAATTGAATTTCTTTTTGGAAGTGGACGACATCGACTGTATGATTGAAGCCGATTGGGTAAAATTCGAAAAAATAATTCTTCTTCTCGCGGACAATTCGATTAAGTATACAGAACAGGGGCATGTAACACTTGCAACAAGAAATTGGGGAAAGAAAATTGAAATTACAATTTCCGACACGGGTCTGGGAATGGAAAAAAGCAGCGTGGACCGCCTCCTCAAACCGTTTACACAGGAAGTGGAGGGGTACACTCGTCCCTATGAAGGCGCCGGACTCGGCTTAACGCTTGCTTATAAATTAACAAAACTTCTCGGCGGAAATTTCCTTATTACGAGCGAGAAGAATGTAGGTACTAATATTACTTTAACCTTTCCCACGGGATTCTGAGCATGTCTTTGGTTATGGAAAAATATGGTCAGACCGCTGCGGGCATGGACGCCAACTATTCCAAATTTTACCGGCTTGCAAAAGAGCATTTCCATCTGAATGTTAAGAACGATTACGATTATATCAACGGAGTTAAAGAAAGCATAAGATTTTTTTCGCTCGACCTGCCCCCGGAAATAAAAGAAATATTTATCCCTTACAACGACGCGCCGGTATTCTGGATATACGAATCATCGCTGATGAACCAGTTGGAAGAATTTATGAAATTCAATATGATAAAAGGTTCATATCTGGAAATTCATAAATCTATAAAAGAAAATTATTCAAAGTGGGTTACAACAAAATTAAAAAGCGAAAAAGATTATTATGCCACGCTTACAATGAATTTTATTGAACGCGATATTAACAAACACAACATATTCAAACTGATTATAAAAGCAATTATCTATTCGTACCAGAGTACGTTCTACAATCCTGTGAAAGCCGGCGAAATTCTTTCGCATGCGCTCGAATTGTTAAATACTATTAGAATAGCCGAACCGGCTAAAACAGAACTGAAATATATTCTTAACATTTATGCGGGCTTTGTTCATCTGAAGGAAAACGAGATGGAAAAAGCCAGAAACGCATTTAAGGAAGCAATTGATGTTAAGCCGCAGGGAAGCACTGCCAAGCTTTACTGCGCTTTGACGGAATTGAACTTGGATAATAAAGAAGCAGTAAAATATCTCCTGAAAGAGATTTTTAATTACGATCTGCACAGGCTTACAATTGCGCTCAAAACAAATAATTCCGGTATGTTTAACTATTTTTTCAGGAATGCGTTCTTTTACAATATATTTCATGAAAAGGATTTTATAAAAGCATATGATATGCTTGAGTCTCTTCTTGCAGAGCATGCGGGTGTTGGAACCAACGGACTGGAGCTATGCAAAGCTAAATTAGATTCCCTTAAGCAAAAAAATCTGAACGTCTATTTTGATGAAGAAATTGATAAATCAATTCAGTTCTTTGACAGAATTATTGGCACATTCGCCGCGTCGAAACATACGCTTTTATTCGGAATGGAGGACGAGTTCAGCAAAAAATTCGACTCACTTACTGAAATGATAGCGGGCAGTATAAAAGCGAAGTTCTATCAGGAAGTTAAAGATAAAGTAGCCGCCTATGATAATTCCATCAATGATACCGCGCTGGCGGAAAAACATCTTCAGAAAGAGCTTGAAAAAATAAAAATCAACAGCAAAGAAATTCTTGAAGAATCGATAAGCCATATTCAGGAAAATTTTGAAATTGAATTAAAAATACTCGAAAGAAAAATAGACGATCTCCCCACGGTGGATAAATATAATCCCAGAGTCTCTCTTTCAAATAATATGACTTATAATATCATAATTGCATTTGTAGTTTTTATTATTGGAGGTATTGCGGGCTATTCAAACAAGACCGTTTCCGACACATCGGAATTCAATTCCATGTTCACTTACATCCTGATCTCCGGGTCGAAATGGGGAGCCATAAGCTTTCTTGTCGGGGCAGTGATCTCTGTAATCTTATCCGCAGTAATCTTGCTCGAGCGGTCGGATATGCGTTATAAACTTTTACGTAAAATA
>JAKAMT010000064.1 GCA_021812705.1 Bacteroidota bacterium
ACTGATCTAACAGAAGTTCAATTTGGGATATGGCGGACGATTGCGGATAGACAAAAATGGCGCTGATAAACAGAAAAAAAATTATTTGTATAATTCTCTTCATCGCGTTGCAGTTATTTTCTATGTGCCCAGATTGTGCAATACAGGCATGACTGTCGAGTCAGTTTTTGTGCTCTCAATTTCTGCGAATAAAGATAGTAAATTTGACCGCTAACTGCTCTTAGGAAGAGCGGGGATTATGGTTTGCCGGGTGTGAGAGAAAAGTAAAAAGTAGTGCCAATACCGGGTTTGCTTTCTACCCAGATCTTGCCTCCGTTTTTTTCGATAAATTCTTTGCACAAGAGGAGCCCCAGTCCTGTCCCTTTTTCTCCTGCTGTGCCTACGGAATTAACAGTTTTGTCTATCCGGAATATCTGCTCAAGAGTTTTTTCGTTCATTCCAACTCCGTTATCGGCAATAGAAATTACAATCGAGTCGGGGGCGGGCTCGTTTTGAATTCTGATTGTACCCTCCGCAGGTGTAAATTTGACGGCGTTCGAGATCAAATTTCTGAAGATGGTATTGATCATGTTCTTGTCTGCAAAAGCAATGAGATTATTTTCAATTCCGGAAATTATTTTTATTTTTTTGAGCGCAGCAAATCTGTTGAGGTGAGAAAGATTCTCCTCCAGTATTTCGTTCAGATCAATATCTTGCGGAAGATATTCCAGTATGCCGGTTTGAGAGCGTGACCAGTCAAGAAGATTCTCGAGCATCCTGTAAGTGTTGGTAGCCAATTCCTTTATCTCTTTTGAAATAATTTTTATTTCATCGCTGTCGACATCCTCCTCAGAAGCCAGTATTTCAGAGAGCCCCATTATCCCGTAGAACGGATTTTTAAGATCGTGCGCTATTATCGAAAAGAATTTATCTTTGGTGGCATTTAGTTCGCTCAAAGCTTTTTCGTTTTTTTTAATTCCGGTTATATTAAAAAAATTGAGAATTTCTCCGCCCGTGGCCGTTTGTCCTCGGAATACTTCTGCAATCAAGAGATCAAAGATATCTTCATTTAGATGCACTTCTTTTTTTGAATCATGATTTTTTTTCAGATCCTCATAGGTGAGATTGAAGTCTTTAAGAAGGTCGTTAATATGGGTGCCCGGGATAATATCTTTTTTGAAAATTCTGAGCGCCGCGGGATTGAAATCAACTATTCTTTTCATTCCGTCAAGAATCAGAACGCCGTTCCTCATGGATTCCACAACGACATCCCTGGCAGCGGGAATTATTTCGAACAATCCGTGCCTGTAGTTAGCCCAGCCTATAAGCGCAACGCTGAATGTAAACGATGTGGGCGTAAAATCCAGAGGCATAAAACTTTTCATTCCTGCTACATAAGCGATACTTGCTATCCATGGAAGTAATACTCCAATTAAAATATAGGCCGTCTGAGCTCTGTAAATGTTTTTTGATTTTTTAAGATGAACCAAAAGTAAAATTGTGCCGATGGCTAGTGCTGCATAGGAATACGCAATATGGACATAAAACCAGGGTCCTTCGTCTTTAAAAAGAAATTTGTAGCTGGAGATGGAGACTATTCTGAAATTATAATAGAATAGATGATGCAGATTGGTAGTAATCATCAATATCATAGTAGCGGCAGGTATCGCACTAAGAAGAATGAATTCGTTTCTAGTGGGATGCTTCCCTCCGGATACGAAATTTATTGCGGAAAGGAGCCAGAGAGAAGACGCAAAAGATATTCCCAGAATGTATTGAATCTGAAGTCCTAAAAATTTTAGTTGCAGCGTACCGGCATAAAGTTCAAGTATAAATCCGAGCACCCAGATAAGGATTGCGACCATTAAAATTGTTAGATAAATAGCCCCCGGGGCTCCCCGTCTTCTGAATGAAAGATAAATAGTAAAAAGAGACGCAATACAGGTAACTACGAGAGTCTGAAAAAATATTTGCGGATTCGCAAGCACCTGGTTCAAGTCCGTTCAAATGTAAAATAATCGGCCATAGCAATTACCCGATGATAGAAAATATGTACAATGCTTCCTTTGCAGACTATAAGGATATATATAATTGCCTTATGCGTTCAAAATGTTAAGCAGGAAAAACCAGAATAAAAATTCTACGTACCCGGATTCAACGGCACTTCTAAAGTGAAGACCGTGTTTTCATCATTGTTCGATACGAAATATACTTTTCCGGCCAGATACTGCTCAACAATCAGTTTCACACTGTACAATCCTATTCCGCGCCCCTTTGATCCGTTCGTTGTAAAGGATCTTTGAAAAAGCTGGCGCTGAATATTTTCGGGGATTATCTTCTCGCTCTTGATGTTAAAACAGATTTTGTTTTGGTCTTCTCTGATGTAAATATTAATCGAGCTCCCTTTCGGCGAAGCTTCCAGGGCGTTTTTTGTAAGATTGCCTATCGAACGGACCAGTAGGGAGGAATCAGTAACAAAGCCGGTGTCCGAATCAAGCAGGTCGACCTTTAAAAATTTACCCGCGGCTAAATCGTGTTTGCTGTATGTATCGTAAATTACATTCAGAATTTCATTAACAGAGACGGATTCAAAATCGGGTTTAAGGCGTCCGTCTTCTGCGCTTCTAAGTTCGCGCTGAGCCTCGATTTCCGCCACTAACTGTTTTGCGGAATTATTGAGGGCATTTGTAATATCAATTCTTTCTTCTTCATTATTTTCTTCCTGGAGCAATTCCGATAATCCTTTAACCGCGCTTGCGGTATTTAGAACATCGTGAAAGAAAATTCTTTCCAAAGCTTCGCGCTGTTTCTCGGCCGAAATATCTCTCAGAGCAAAAATCATATAGACCAAATTTTCGAATCTAATGGGCCGCGAGTAGACATAAAAATTGTGAGAGATCTCTTTCCCTTCGTGCACCGTAGTAATTCTGCACTCTTCTTCGGCCGCAATACCCGTCATTTTTACATTTTTAAGCACGTGAGCCGCGCCGCATTCGGCGCAGAAAAGAGAAGTGCCGCATCCGTTCTTTGTTTCTGCATGATGGATGCAGTTGATAGCTTCCCCGAAACGGTTCCCTATAATTTCAAAATACTCGTGTGTTTTAAATTTTTCCAATGCTCTAGAATTGAAAGCTACTATCTGTCTGTGAGAGTTAAGGATAAGGACGGCTTCCGGGTATGCCTCAAGAATCTGATTGATAAGGGAGTTTTCTTTCAAATGCAGAACATCTTCTAAAATCTTGGATTTAGAATCGCGTTCCGGAGAATCGAAAAAAGTAAGCATCTCATTTTTATAATCTGATTCATTTTCCAAAATAATATCTTCCTCCTATTGCAAAGTCGAGATGAAGAGATGTTTCAGGAAACAAATTAAATACGGGCGCTAATTCAATAAAAATATCTATAGGAACGGATCCCGGCATCCAGACAATTCCAGCAACGCCTCTTGCGCCGATTGTGCTGCCGTCATTTTTTCCCAGATGAACACGTGCGCCGATTCCGTAATAAACCGGCAGGCGTTCTGTTGAATGAATAAAAGAATCATTGTGAAATAAATAATCTGCGTGAAGCGAAAAAGTTTTTTCGGGATGGACGAATGAATAAGCCAATCCAAAATCCACCGCGTGTGTTTCATCCAGCCAGTATTTGCCGCTCAAGCCGGTCGGTTCGCCGATCATTACTCCGAGTCCGAATCCCTTATTCTGCGAATAATTTTTTGACGATGAAATGGAGATCAATATCAGTGCGGTTATCAATAAATACTTGATTCTCATTTTGCAATATGCCCTTGTTCTTCCCTTAAAGATAACTAAATCTAAATAAATAATTAAAAGCTCAAAATGCAGGGGGCGTTTATGACACTAATATTATCGAATATTATTAAATTTGATTTAGAAGTTCATTAAAAAGAGGAGATATGAAAGAGACTGCAGAGACCGCTAATGTTGATCTACTGATAAATGAATATTCGTCCCCGTTTGATGCCGCCGCTAAAGAGACGGCTATGATACTTGCCGCGGGGCACGGCAAGCGCATCAAATCGCATGTTTCAAAAATGCTTCACAAGATCTGGGAAGTGCCTACGGTTGAACGCGTTTGCGAAGCCTGCCAAAAGGGAATCCCCGGCTCGAACATTATTATTGTAGCCGGCATCAAGGCAGAAGACGTAATAAAATCAGTGGGGAAAAAAAGATCTGTTTCTTTTGCATATCAGGAAGTTCAACTGGGAACGGGGCATGCGGTTCAAGTGGGATTGAATAACATCGCAGATGAAAATTATGACGGAACCGTTTTTATATTCCCCGGAGACATGGGACTTATAGATGCCGGCACAATCCGGTTTTTTAAAGAAGAATTTTACAAATCAAACGCAGATATGATGGTTCTTACCGGCATATATGAAGGTACGGTCGAAGATAATTATTACGGAAGAATCTTGAGAGTTCCGGCCAAAGATTCAAAAAATGTAAAAATGAAAGATGCGGGAAAAGTGATAGAGATTCTTGAATACAAAGACATTCTAAATACAGATGCAAAAACGGGATACACTTCCGTCTTCAAAAAAAGGAAATTCAAATTCACGCGCAAACAGCTTCTTGAAAACAGAGAATTCAATTCAGGAGTGTATGCATTCAAATACAAGCCGCTAAAACAGCTCATAAATAAAATTGAAAACAAAAATGTTCAGAATGAAATATATCTGACCGACCTTATAGGGCTTTTCAACGCGGGCGGATATACCGTTGAAGCCGTAGCCCCGAAAGAGCAGTACGTCCTGATGGGCTTCAATAATAAATCCGTCCTTAAAGAGATGGAGGGAATTGCGCGTAAATTAGTTTACGAAAAGATTAAAGATATTATTTCGATAGATGATCCGGATGATTTTTTTATAGAGGAAAATGTTGTTGACGAAATAATTAAAATGGACGGCGCCGGAATTCCGCTTGACATCAGTGTAGGCAAAGGCGCTTATATTGGTAAGTGCGTAAGACTTAATTATAACGCAAGAATTGGTAAGAATGTTTTTATGGAAGGAGACATTTCGCTCGGTAAAAATGTTTCCGTAAAAGAGGGAAGCCGCATCTCCTGCTTTTACGGCCAGAAGATAGAACTGGCAGACCATGTGGAAATTTATCCCTCTACAATTATTAAAGGGAATGTCTCAATCGGAATCCATTCCAGAATTGAATCGGGAGTGAGAATCACCGGCAGCGACCAGCACCCATGCGTAATCGGAAATCATGTTGTAATTAAGGGGCTCACCTACATTTTCGGCTCGAGGATAGACGATAATATTTTTGTGGAACATTCCGTATTTGTGAAGAAGAGAATTACAAGACCGGATGGAATCAAATCCGATGTGTATCAGGTCCGGTTTTATCTTCCCGAGGCGGAAGGAAAAGCGGCAGTAAAGGATTTATAAAAAAAGGCAGTCTCAATAAATTGAGCTGCCTCTAAAAATAAAACGAATAGAATCTATTACTTAACCGCGGCTGATAATTTATTTACGTGCTTGGTAAGAGAAGATTTCTTTCTTGCTACTGTATTTTTATGCATTCTTCCCTTTGAAGCTGTTTTATCCAAGAAGGAAACCGCTTCAACCAATAATGTTTTAGCTTTTACCGGATCTTTTTCTTCTGCTACTTTTTTTGTAAGAGTCTTTACTTTTGATAAAGACGCTTTATTTCTTTCTGCTCTTCTTTTTGTAGAACGGACTCTCTTTTTTGCTGATTTGTGCTGCGCCATTAATAAAAACCTTATTTTGTTAAAAAACGTGGGTAAATATAGCACTCAAAGGGTAACAAATCAAACCTCTCTCGAGATTACTTTATTATAAAATCCAGAGTGCTTATCTTTGCCCTCCTTTTAGAGGCAATATTCTAACATATGCTTAAAGTGAACGAAATATACTTCTCAATCCAGGGGGAGAGCTCAAAATCGGGCATGCCGACCGTTTTTGTGCGGTTAACCTACTGCAACCTCAGGTGCTCATATTGCGATTCAGAATATGCTTTCTATGAAGGTAAAGAGATGGAGCTGGATGATCTGGTGGCGGAGATTAAGAAGTTCGGATGCGGCCTTGTTGAAATTACCGGCGGAGAGCCGCTGTTCCAGAAAGAATCTCTTGATCTGATGAAAAGATTATGCGACGATGGATTTTCTGTGATGCTGGAAACGGGGGGAAGCCTTCCCGTAGATGATGTGGATAAACGCGTGATGATTATTATGGATCTGAAATGCCCCTCCAGTAACATGGCCAAGAAAAATCTCTATGCTAATATCGACCTCATGAAACCGGCGGATGAAATTAAATTTGTTATAGGAAGCTTAGAGGATTATGAATGGTCGAAGGAAATTATTTCGAAGTATGATCTTAATTCAAAGTGCTCAATTCTTTTTTCGGCAGTCTTCGGAAAACTTGAACCGGTAAAGCTGGTTGAATGGATTTTAAAAGATAAACTGAATGTAAGATTTCAGCTTCAGATACATAAATATATATGGGAACCAAACGCTAAAGGTGTTTAATGAAAATAGCTAAAGAATTTAATTGGGAAATGGGGCACCGACTTCCGTTTCATGAAGGCAAATGCAAAAATCTCCACGGTCATTCATACAAATGTATGATTGAAGTAACCGGCGAGCCTGATTCCAACGGAATGGTGATAGATTATTTCGACATGAAAAAAATAATCGGTCCTATAATAGACGAGCTGGATCATTCATTTATGGTAAGCAGAAATGATTTGGAAGTGCTGGAATTTCTTGAAAAAATTAATTCTCAAAAAGTTGTGGTCGATTTTGATTCAACCGCAGAGAATATCTGCATCTATCTTCTTTCGAAGATCAAAGCCGCAGGGCTTCCCCAAAATGTAAGCGCCGTAAAAGCAAGAGTATTTGAAACAGAGAACAGTTACGCCGAAGAAGAGATAAAGCTGCAGGTAAAAAATTAATTCACGTATTTAATTTTTTTTACTTCTTCCAGAATCTGCGGAAGTATAACGCCCGCCTCGCCAAAGATCGAACAATGCGCAAGTGATGATAACTCGGTCGGTTCGATATTGATTTCGACAAGATAAGCGCCCGCTTTTTTTGCGCTGATCGGAATGTAAGCTGCGGGATAAACCACCGCAGAAGTCCCGACAACAAAACAGATATCACTCCATTCGGCAGCTCTTTCTCCTTCGCTGAATTCCTCCTGTGGCAGCATTTCGCCGAACCATACAACATCTGGCCTCACCAATGCGCCGCATTTTTCGCATGCCGGAGTTTTATCATTTAGAGTAATTTCAGCGGAATTATAATAGGTGTGACAGTTTATGCAGAAATTTCTTTCTATGTTTCCGTGCAGTTCAAATATTTTTTTTGATCCCGCTCTCCGGTGAAGATTGTCTATGTTTTGCGTTACGACAGTTACATCAAAATAATTTTCCAATTCGGCTATGGCAATATGCCCGGCATTGGGCTTAGCTTTATTTACTATATCTCTTCTGTGCTGATACCATTCCCACACAAGCTGCGGATTGCGCATAAACGCATCGAAGTTAGCCAGCTCTTCCGGTTTCATTTTGTTCCATATTCCGTCTTTTCCCCTGAAAGTAGCAATGCCGCTTTCTGCAGAGATGCCTGCGCCCGTAAAGAAAACAATTTTTTTGGCAGCGATTAGTTTATCAAGAAATTCTTTTTTGAAATGCATAAGTATGGTGAAATATAAAAATCGAGGCTGTCTCAAAAGTACTTTTTTATTAATAAATCGCCCGCCGACCTGCCTGCCGGTGACGCGGATTGATACGGATTTTCGCGGATTATTTATTGATTAACTACTTTTGAGACGGCCTCGAAAATAAAATTATCTATTCGTCTTTAATATCATTTAAAATCTTTTTTGCTTCGGCAATTCTTTTGTCGTCATCCTGATGCTGATGCTGGCATGTCAAAGCTTTATTCAGCATTTCTCTTGCTGTCTTGTATTCATCTTCTCGAATGAGAGAATTAGCATAGTCTACATAGAACATAATGTAGCCGGGATAGATCTCTATCGCCTTTTTATATTCTTTGAGAGCTATTTCATTATCTGCCCATCCCAATCCAAGTACGGAGCGGGCGGGTTTCCATTTTTCGCTCGTCTTTGCGTGAGTTCTAGCAAGCACATAATGGGCAACGCCCTGAGTAAAGTTTCCGCCGTTGCCGAGCTGGATCGCCTTTTCCAGATCCGCTCTAACGCTGTTAACTACGCCTGCCACAGAAAATACACCTTTGAAGAGGGCAATCTTTCCGTTTGCTATTGCGCGGCGCAGAAGTCCGGCTGACTGATCCGGTTTTGCCTTCACAGCTTTTTCCGCATAATCCAGCGCGGTCTGGTAAACTGCGAGCTGCGCGTTCTCCTGATCTTTATTACTGTTCGGCATTCTGTCTGCTATATCAACATAAGTGCGTGACAGATGCCAGAAGACTTCAAAATTATTCGGTTCTAATTTTTCGGCTTTCTTAAATGCTTCAAGGGCTTTTTCATTGTTAAACTGTTTATAATATTTTTCTCCATCATCCATCAGCGCGTCCAGCGACTGCGCGCAAATTTTTAATCCGGGTGCTAACAGGAGGATGAAAAGCAGAAGGAGATTTGAAGCTGTTCTTTTCATAACGCATTCCTTAAATGGTTAATGATAATTTATTTGTCCGTATTTTCTGTGCTGTCTGGAATATAAAGAGCCGTTTCTGCCAAAGGAAGAAAACGCGTCCATCTTCCTCCTTTAATTCTATCCATATCAATTGCGGATTTGTATGCATTTGTTTTTGCGCTCAGTTCATCTGCCTGATAAAGCACAATTGCTTCTAATGTTTTAGGCTCAACGGGAGAAGCGTATTCAAGCTTTCCCTGATGGCTCAATACCAGATGAATAAGCTGGATTTTCAATTCTTCCGGAAAATCTGGAATGGCGGCCGCGGCTTTTTCAACTGCGAGAGCGCCGATAATAATATGGCCGACTAATTTTCCTTTATCGGAATAATCAAATACAGAATCGTAGGTCAGTTCTTCCGTTTTGCCGAAATCGTGTAGAAGCGCGCCGCAGATCAGAAGATCTCTTTTAATCTGAGGGTGGATTGAGCACATAAGTTCGCAGATGCGCACTATTTCAAGCGTGTGCTCAAGAAGTCCGTGCAGGTAAGCATGGTGCCATCCTTTGCCCGCCGGAGTTTTGAAATATCTTTCCAGATTTTCACCTGAAAGAATTGAGTTGATAAGCCTGGAAAGAAAAGGATTAGAAACAGATTTAAGAATATTATTCAGTTCATCGGTCATTTCATCAAGCGGGCGGGTGCTTCTTGGAAGAAAATCTTCAGTGCTCACGTTATCTGCCGCGGCTGCCGGGCGAATTTTCTCTATTCTTATCTGTGGCGAGCCGTTAAAATCTTCAATAGAACCCGCGACTTTAACAACGGTTCCTTCCTTCAATTTTTTTGCGTACTCTTCCGCGTTATCCCAAACTTTAGAAGGAAGCGCGAGACTCCGGTCGCGCAGTTCGAGATTCAAAAAAAGTTTGCCGGTTTTCGATGTTTTGATTTCACATTTACTGACGATGAGGAATGAAACAAATTCATCGCCGGTTGAAAATTCATTTAGCGGTTTCTGGTCTAGCATTTTGACTGATGGATCCTTTATTCTATTTCAATTTACTAAAATTAGTATAGGGCGGAAAGCTTACTTTTCCAAAAATTTAATGACGCTTTCTTTCGGAAGGCGTACCATAACGGAGCATTTTATTAAATCGACGGAAACAGCAAGCCATTTATCTTCCTGCTCTTCTTTCACAATTCCCGTAATATCTTTGAACGGGCCATCGGTTATTTTTACTTTTGATCCGATCTCGATTTTATTACTGATAAATACGTCCGGTGTCTCGCTCAAAATTTTTTTAAGATTTTCAATCTGCCATTCGGGAATAATGGAAGGTGAACCGTTGAAAAAAATTGTTCTTACTATCGATTTTTGAGAAACCGCGCGCAGCCGCTCGTTTTCATCCGCATATATAAAAATGTATCCTCTGAATAGAGGCTCTGTTACCTTTTTCTTTCTGTCCTTCCATTTTTTTACCGAACTGAAAGTCGGAAGATAACATTCAACAGAGACGCTTTCAATTTGAAGAGCGGCTTTAAATTCCTGACGCGGTTTAGTATAAAGCGCAAACCAGAATTTGGACTCGGGAGTTCTTTTCATTAAATATTTTTAAAAGAGATTAAAGTTATTATTACAAACAAGCGCGGATATACTGAACCAACTCCTGGTGCTCAACCGGTTTAGGCAGAATTTTTTCCACTCCTAATTTCGAATATTTTTTTATAAGCTCGTCATCCAATTTAGCAGATATAACAATAACGGGCACGGTTCTGTTGGATTCTTTTTTCTGTATAGCCTCAACCAACTGAACGCCGTTCATCAGCGGCATATCGTGGTCTGTTATTATTATAGTCGGCAGATAATCTTTGTAAACAGATATAGCCTCGTAGCCGTTTGCCGCCACCTTAATTTCAAAATTGGGCAGATTGTTCGCTATAATTTTATGGTAAAGCTTCTGAATCGTAATATCGTCTTCCACAATGAGAATTCTATTCTTTGCTTCGGGAACGGTTAAATGAAATTCGCTTCCTTCTCCAATCTGAGAATAAAACCAAACCTGGCCGCCGTGTTTTTCTATGATCTCTTTAACCAATGTAAGTCCCAGCCCGCTGCCTTTTTCGCCGTTGGTGCCGACCAGAGAAAATTTCTGATCGATTTTAAAAAGTTTCGACTGGTTCTCTTCGCTGATGCCGAGCCCTTCATCCTTAACAATTATCTCTATCATTCCTTCTTTAAATCTGCACGCAGATAGAACTACTTCTTTTCCTTCCGGCGTGAATTTAATTGCATTTGTGGCAAGATTAGAGATAGCCTGGCCAAACAGCCTCTCGTCTGCATTCATATAAAGATCTGCGGGAATATCAATTTTGAGAGAGATATTTTTTCTGACATAATCGCCCGTCAGCGGAGCCACTGCATTGGAAACGGAAGACTTTACGCTTAGACGCACCGGTTCTACTTTTATTCTTCCGGTTTGCAGGCGCGACCAATCCAGGAGGCAATTGATGAGATTCAATTGCGACTTGGAAGCTTCAAAAATGTACTGCAGA
The DNA here is from genome assembly GCA_021812705.1 of Bacteroidota bacterium. Classification (GTDB taxonomy): domain Bacteria; phylum Bacteroidota; class Ignavibacteria; order Ignavibacteriales; family Melioribacteraceae; genus Fen-1258. Next base: position 11,143 of record JAKAMT010000064.1, read on the forward strand.
TATTCCGATTTCTCCTCTTCGGAAAGGTCCTGTTCGTTGAGAAGAATCTCTGAGAAGCCGAGCAGAGTAGTAAAAGGCGCGCGCAGATCGTGCGATACGATAGAGATAAATTTATCTTTCGACTGATTCAGGTCTTTTAAGTTATTGCCCGCTTGTTTGAGCTCAAGTTCATTCCGTTTGATTGAGTCTATTTTTACTATAATGCTCTTTTTTCTGTTGATTGAAAATTTATTCACGGATCTTTCCAATCTAAGAAACTCATTCACCCAGATTAGATTTTCCGATTTCGTTTTTAGTCTGTAAATTAGCTCGGCAGAATCCTTGTTGAAATCGTTTTCCAGTTCAGCCAGCGATTTTTTTATTTCAGGCAGATCGTCATCATGAATCAGCGAATAATGGTGATAAGGGAGTGAAAGAATTTCTTCCGGCGAATAACCCGTTAGCTGATAAACGGAATCTGAAATGAAATTATGGAGAGAATCATCCGGATAAATAATTGAGACAAAAACATTGTCGAAACCGGAACAGAATTCTTTTAACTCTTCGAAATTGAAATTGTTATTTCCCATGCCCTTCTGTTTTGGTGAGAACCGAATCAAATATAATAAAAATATCTTTACAAGGCTTAGCGGGTAATTAATTTTAACAGGAACTAAAATATTAACCCCGGTGTTAAGATTTTAAAAAATAACGAATATGAAAAAAATCATCATCAGTCTATTGTTTGTTTTCTTCATCTCTTCGATGCCAGCTCAGTCGTTGAAGGGGATCATATCAGGAAATATAATTGATGAAGTGACAAATGAGGGAATACCGGGCGTAAATATCCAAATATTGGGAACAGACCGCGGGGTTGCTACGAATCTTGACGGTGAATTCAAAATTTCCAATTTGGAACCCGGCACTTACCAGATTCGCGTATCCGCTGTAGGATATGCAACAATCATCAAATCAGATATCGTTGTAAATACGGCAAAACCGACAATCCTTCTTCTGAAACTTATAAGCGCGGCCATTGAGCTCAATGGAGTTACAGTAAAGGCGGGATACTTTGAAAAAGATCCAAGTTCGACAGGAAGCGTTGCAAATCTAAGCTATGAGGAGATCCGCCGCTCGCCGGGCGGATTCGAAGACGTGGTGCGGGCCCTTTCAATTTTACCGGGAGTTGCACAGGCAAACGCCGGCAGAAACGATCTTGTTGTTCGCGGCGGAGCCCCTTCGGAAAATCTTTATATAGTAGACGGGTTTATTGTACCGAACATTAATCACTTCGGGACCCAGGGCGCAACGGGCGGACCGCTTAGTTTTATAAATCTTGATTTTGTGAACGAGACTAATTTTTCGAGCGGCGGTTTTTCCGCACTCTACGGAGATAAACTATCTTCCGTTTTATCTATAGACTTGAGAGAAGGAAGAAAAGACAGACTGGGCGGTAAAGGGACAATCTCTGCTTCTCAATTCGGTTTTAATTTGGAAGGACCTTTATCGGGCAGCGGCGATTTTTTCATGTCGGTTAGAAGAAGTTATCTCGATTTTATTTTTAATGCCGCGGGATTCAATTTTGTGCCGGAATATTACGATGCCATCACAAAATTCAATTATAATTTGGATTCAAGAAACCGATTGTCATTGCTTTTTATAGGAGCGTTCGACAAAACCAAATTCAACAATAAAGATTCGGAAGATCTCTATTCAAATTCAAGGATTCTCGGCTCGAATCAAAACTCATATCTCTTCGGCTTTTCTTACCGCCATCTTTTTAATGAAGGATTTTTTACTCTGTCGTTGAGCCGAAATTTTACCGACTACGATTCATTCCAGAGAGACACTCTCTTGAACCCGATTTTTTTAAATCTTTCCAGAGAAGGGGAGAATGAACTTAAGGGGGATCTGGTTTACAAATTAGGCAAGGATTCGGAACTGAATTTTGGAGCCTCTCTTAAGCTGATAAAATTTTCCGCCGATATTAAGCTTCCAAATTTTATCACCTCATTTGGTGAAAAATTAAGCATCACATCATTAAACGATGCTTCAAGATTTACAAAGTCAGCAATGTATACTCAGTACTCAACAAATCTATACGACGGGTTACGCATTACCGCAGGTATTAGAGGAGATTATTTCGACGGAATCAGCTCCAAATTTTATGTAAGTCCACGGTTTGCGGCTGCTCTGATGCTTGATGAGATTTCGACTCTCAATTTCAGCTTGGGAAGATATAGCCAAAGTCCTTCTTACATCTGGCTCATTGCAGACCCAAGCAACAGGAATTTAAGCTTTGTCAAAGTCACTCAGACTGTTCTCGGTTACGAGAGAATGTTACAGGAAGATATTAAAATGAAAGTTGAAGGATTTTATAAAAAGTACGGCGATTATCCTTCAAGCGTGCTTCGCCCTTATTTAGTTTTAGCAAACACAGGCGCAGGATTCGGCGGTGGAGATGATAATTTTTCTTCATTCGGTCTAGAGCCGCTGGTAAGCGCGGGCAGCGGCGACGTTCATGGAATTGAATTTTCTCTTCAGAAGAAATCTTCAGAGATTCCTGGTTATGGAATCTTAAGCATCACATGGAGCGAATCTAATTTCAGAGGGCTGGATAATGTAAAACATCCGGCAGCTTACGGCCAAAATTGGATAGTGAATTTGTCGGGCGGATATATATTCAACAAAAAATGGGAGGCCTCTTTCAGATTTAGATTTGCCACAGGAACTCCATATACTCCTTTTAATTCGGACGGCTCTCAGAGCGTATCCAATTATAACAGCGTCAGGTTCAGTCCTGTTCATTCGCTTGATCTAAGAGTAGACCGCAGATGGGATTTTGAAAAATGGGCGCTGATCACATATCTGGATATCCAGAATGTATACAACAACAAAGATTCATTTTACATCAGATGGGATTACCGTACCGGCGCAGTAGACAGGCGTTCGTCGATAGGACTGCTTCCCTCAATCGGCGTCAGTCTGGAATTTTAATTTAATTCTTCTTTGACGGACCTTGTAGGAATTCCCAGGTCATCCATTTTCCGGTAAAGGGAAGAGATGCCTATTTCCAGCGCCCTGGCAGCCTTCTCTTTATCATATTCGAATTTTTTGATCGTCTTTAAGATATGCTCTTTCTCAAAATCTCTGGTGGCATCTTTCAGCGCGTCCGGATATCCCTCCTGAATGCTTTTCCCTTTAAGATAATCCGCAAGATCGTCCACGGAAATATTTTCCTTCGAAGCAAAAATCATCGCTCGTTCAATTATGTTTTCAAGTTCGCGCACGCCGCCCCGCCAGTCGTGATTCAAAAGTATTTTCATCGGTTCGTTATCTATGCCGATAATTTTTTTACCCATCTCTTTTGAAAATTTTTCGATGAAATGATTTACGAGAAGAGGAATATCCTCAAAGCGTTCATTCAAGGTCGGCAGTTTTATCTCAATAACATTGAGGCGGTAATAAAGATCTTCCCTGAATTCATTTGTCTTAGTCTTTTCAAAAAGATCCTGATTTGTGGCTGCAATTATTCTCACATCCGTGCTCACAGGTTTAACGCCGCCGACCGGGATAAATTCTCTGTCTTCAATTGCGCGCAGAAGTTTTACCTGCAGATTTAAAGGAAGTTCTCCTATCTCATCCAGAAATAAAGTGCCCCCATCTGCTACTTTAAACAGTCCGGTTTTATCTTCGGTGGCGCCCGTGAAAGAGCCTCTTTTGTGTCCGAACAGTTCGCTCTCTATAAGATTTTCGGATATGGCGCCGCAGTTGATGGGGAGAAATATTTTATCTTTTCTTGAACTGTTATAATGAATTGCTTTAGCCACGAGTTCTTTGCCTGTTCCGCTTTTTCCGAATATAAGAACGTTGCTGTTGGTGGGAGCCACCTGAGAAATTATCTCAAAAACTTTTTTCATCGGCTTGCTGTTGCCTATTAAATTAGTGAAACCCGTACCCGCAGAGATTCTCTGTCTTAGTATTTTATTTTCCTGCGCGAGCATTTTGTAATCGATAAGGCGTTTTACTCTTATTATCAGATCTTCGAATTCTACCGGTTTGATGAGGTAATCATACGCGCCGAAGCGAAGAGCCTCTATTGCAGTTTTCACGGATGCGTATGCGGTCATTATTATAAAAAAAGTCTCGGGAGAAACTTTTGAAGAGGATTCAAGAAGCTGCATGCCGTCCATCTTCGGCATTTTAATGTCGGATATAACAATGTCGTAGGAATTATCCTGAATTTTAAGAAGAGCCTCTTCGCCGTCTCCGGCAGAGTCTGTAATAAAGCCCTCTTCAGCAAGAACCATTTTAAGCGAATCCCGAATCGGTTTCTCATCATCGACAATCAAAATTTTTGACGGCATTTGTTCTCCGTTAATTTTCTGTAATTGGAAGAGTGATTATAAAAGTACTTCCTTCATTGATCCTGCTGTTAACTTTTATTTCGCCTGCGAATCTCTTGATAATACCGTAACTCACAGAAAGGCCGAGTCCCGTTCCTTTACCCACTTCTTTTGTGGTGAAGAAGGGATCGAAAATTTTCTCTATCGTCTGCTCATCCATGCCGCATCCGTCATCCGTAATCTCGACATAAATATTTACCTTGTCGAAATCCGATTTTAAAAAGATTGTTCCGTTGCCGTCTATTGCATCCAGAGCATTTATAAGTATATTGATAAAAACCTG
>JAKAMT010000233.1 GCA_021812705.1 Bacteroidota bacterium
TCTATAGGTCTGTTCGCGCGGAATAAAGACAAGAACCTGACTGATTATTTTTTATCCGGTAAAAATTTAGGCTGGTTTGTAATTGGCATTTCAATCTTCTCGACAAATATTTCGAGCGAACATTTTATAGGATTGGCCGGTTCCGGCGCATCAAGAGGATTGGCAGTCGGTCAGTTTGAATTAATAGCAATTTTCTTTTTAGTTATACTGGGCTGGTTCATAGCGCCGATCTACAAGAAAGCCGGCATAATGACCACTCCGGAATATCTGGAAAAAAGATTTGATCCGGCAAGCCGCAAATTTTTCTCGGCTTTATCGATCTTCACATATATCATAACTAAAATTTTGGTAACGCTTTTTGCGGGCGGTTTTCTCTTCAACAAACTCTTCGGCTGGAGCATTTTTTCTTCAGCCATAATTATTATCCTGATTACGGGGATCTATTCTGTGGTGGGCGGCCTTCATGCAGTAGTCAGAACGCAAGTCTTCCAGGGAATAATTCTTCTTTTAAGTTCAATCCTGCTCACATTTTTTGCAGTGAATGAAGTTGGCGGCATCGGAGCATTAAGAGCAAAACTGCCTGATGAATATTTCCAGATGTTCAAATCGGTTGGAGATCCGGATTTCCCGTGGACGGGAATAGTTTTTGGTGCGCCTATAATTGCTTTCTGGTACTGGTGCGCTGATCAATACATTGTGCAGAGAGTTCTCGGCGCAAAATCTGTTAATGAAGCGCAAAGAGGAACTCTTCTTACGGCGTTTCTGAAAATTTTTCCGATTTTTTTGTTAGTTCTACCCGGATTGGCTTCTGCTGCATTGTTTCCGGAGATTAAAGGAGACGACGCTTACCCAGCATTACTTGTGAGCGATATTTTACCTGTCGGCATTAAAGGGTTGGTGATTGCAGGCTTTCTTGCCGCTATAATGTCATCACTCTCCGCATCGTTCAACAGTATAGCGTCTCTTTACACGATAGATTTTTATAAACCGAAACATCCGGATGCATCGGACCGCGCTCTGGTTTTCGTTGGAAGAATGACAACAATCTTCATTGTGATTTTAGTGATACTGCTGATGCCGTTTGTTAAAATAATTAATTCGCAGATCTACATTTTTCTCCAAAGCACACAGGCATTCATAAGCGCTCCAATCACTGCTGTATTCCTAATTGGCCTGACGGTAAAAAAAATTAATGCCAAGAGTGCATTTTACACTTTGATTATTGGAGAATCATTCGGAGTATCAAGATTCATAATTGAACTGCTGATGAAATCGGGAATGGTCAAAAATCCGATTCTTATCTCTTATGCATCAATAAATTATCTTCATTTTACAATCTTTTTATTCATGGGATCATCATTATTGCTTTTCATTCTTTCATATATTCTTAGTGAGGAAATGCTCGTTGATCCGATGCGGAACAATTTAATAATTCAAAAAACGAAAGGGGGAGATCGAATTTTAGTTTCTGAAGCAAGCAATAAACAAATTAAGACCAATATTCTACTATCAAGTTTATTGCTGATTGTAGTTATAGGTTTATTCTCTTTACTAAATTAAATAAATCGGTTCATCAAATGATTGAACCGGAGAATTATTCACAAACAGGAGGACCAAAAAGATGAGAAAGTTGTTTGTACTATTTCTGCTTTTCTCGTTTACTCTATTGAAAGCCCAGAGTATGATGATTGATAATATGGATTCATCTGCTGTAAAGGCTAAATATCAGGCAAACGTGGAAGGTTCCAAAAGCCGTATCGATTTTACGGATATCCATACCGGTATGAAAGATGGTCTGGGTGCGCTTAAAGTAAAATACGTTATAGGCGAGTATAATAAATGGGGAAGCTACGCCAATGCTATCTACAAAGCGCCTACAGGAACAACGATGAACTGGGCTGCTTACGATACAATAAACATCTATTACAAAGTATTAATGGCTCCAAAACATCCTGAATATATGGTCTTCAGAATGCATCTTGGTGATAAACCTACAGATGATGCTTCCGTTGAAGAATGGATCTATGAAAATGCTGTTCTGATAGATGCAGCTACAACTGACTACATCAAATTAAAAATCCCTCTCTATGAGAGACCGCAAAACTCCGACGGTTCTTTGGCTCCTGATGCAACAGGTTTTACTCTTTTCCCGACAACATGGGGCGGCGGAAACTACAATAACCGCAAACCGGATTTTGATAAGATAGCTCAGTTCAATCTATCTGCAGTAGTTAGCGGTTGGGATCCAAATGCCAACTTGCCGGCGGACTCGGTTGAAGTTGTTTATGACAGACTTGAACTCACCGGTGCACGCGCAATCCCTTATCTTCTTTTCAACGGCAAGGTTATGAACTCTGCTCTGGGATCCGGCTGGTCATGGGGTCAATCTGCTATGACAATTCTTGATAATGCCGGACCAACAGGCAAAGAAAAGGCTATTAAATGGACTCACGGGGATGAATGGAATAATGGTTATACGGGAATCGGTTGGGATATAAGTCCCGCCTGGAATATGGCTGGATCATTCATCAAAGACACTCTGCAGTTCCAATACAAAGCCGAACCCGGTATCGGTCAATTAAGAGCCCAGTGGGAAAGCGCAAACGGCAAGAGCGGTATTCTCTTTACTCCTATTGCGGATAATGCTTGGCATACAATAAAATTACCTTTAAAGAATTTTTCTTTTAGAGATAATGCACCAAAAGCTGATTCTTCAGCCATAAATAAATTTGGATTGATGACCCAGGGCACAAGTACTGCCTCTAAAGGAAAATCAATCTATATAACTTACATGTGGACCGGCAATCCTGTTGTAGATGTTGTTCCGCCTGAACCGGTTAAAAACTTGGCTGTAACTCAACAAAAAAATTATAATAAAATAACCTGGAGTGATGTACCTGGTGAAAGTGGAGAAACATATTTTATTTACGCTAGTAAATCCCCTATCACTGATGTAAAAGCAAAGAGTGTGGAAGTAGTAAAAGCTGGTTTGGCAAGAGGAGTGCAAACTGTAGACCATCTTTTATTCTCACCTGTAATTAGCCAATCTCAATCGTATTACTATGCTGTGGTTTGCCAGGATGCTGCAGGAAATCTTTCTACAATTGCAGCAATATCTACAGCCACTACAAATGATGCAAAAGGTGTTGCAACTGTAGCCGTAGGTGCACCAATTAATTTTAAAGCTGATGGAGACCTTTCTGAATGGACCGGAAATCTCAGTCCATTCCTTATGTTCCCTTCAAAAGGTGTATTCTGGTCCCCCACTGTTAAAGCGAATACTGGTGATAGTGATCTTTCTGTGACTTCATATATCTTTCTTGATACACAGAATTTATATGTGGCATTCGATGTAACTGACGATTATGTATTCCCAAGTTCAATGAGCAATTCTTATGAGAATGATTCACCGGATCTTTTCATTGGTCTTTATGATTCAAGAGGTGCAAAGCATCAGGGAGATTTGAAGA
>JAKAMT010000234.1 GCA_021812705.1 Bacteroidota bacterium
TCAGAAAGAGCTTGAAAAAATAAAAATCAACAGCAAAGAAATTCTTGAAGAATCGATAAGCCATATTCAGGAAAATTTTGAAATTGAATTAAAAATACTCGAAAGAAAAATAGACGATCTCCCCACAGTGGATAAATATAATCCCAGAGTTTCTCTTTCAAATAATATGACTTATAATATCATAATCGCATTTGTGGTTTTTATTATTGGAGGTGTTGCGGGCTATTCAAACAAGACCGTTTCCGACACATCGGAATTCAATTCCATGTTCACTTACATCCTGATCTCCGGGTCGAAATGGGGAGCTATAAGTTTTCTTGTTGGGGCAGTGATCTCTGTAATCTTATCCGCAGTAATCTTGCTGGAGAGGTCGGATATGCGTTATAAACTTTTACGTAAAATAAGCCATCTCAAAATTGAAAAAGACCGGTTGATTGCAGACATCAAAATTAATTCCGCTCAGAAGGAAAAAATGATGACAGAGACTATGACTGCAAGCATTAATAATCACCAAAAGCATATTAATGATCTCTTAAAGCAGAAAGAAGAGGAAGAGAAAAAACTTCTCGCAGAAGCCGATGCAAAGATTAAAGAGATTACTTCGGAACTTCAGGGATTATAGCCGCATCCCCATTCCATCATTCACAACTCAACACTTTTTCACATACAAAAAGCCTTTTCAAGAGAATTCCAAGACAAAAAATGCATTGGCTAATTTTAGCCATTGAACCACATTTGGTCATAAATAAGGCAATTTCACCCCCTTTTTAAGTCAAAAAAGAGAGCCCCGACTGGTATAAGTCTTGAATAAATAACGCGATATGGAAAAAACAATAGTCACTATTACCGGCATAAGACCCGACTTTATCAGGATGAGTAAAGTGTTTGAACGCTTGGATCAAAACTTTAATCACATCATGATTCACACCGGGCAACATTACGACGATTCGTTGAGCAGATTCTTCTTCAGCGAATTGGAAATCCGCAAACCAGATTTCACTTTAGAAACGGGAAGAAACAGCTCGAATCACTACGAACAGCTTTCTTATCTCTCGAAAGAAGTGATCTATCTTCTGAAAAAGAAAAAAATCAATCCGGACCTGATACTTTTTCTGGGCGATTCAAATTCTGCCATTGTGAGCGCGCCTCTTTTCAAAGAGGGCTACAAGATAGGCCACATCGAAGGGGGAATGCGCTCTTATGATAGAAGAATGCCCGAAGAAGTTAACAGAGTTATCTGCGATTATGTTTCCGATATGATTTTTGTTTATACGCCGGAGTATAAAAGAAGATTGATTCAAGAGAACAAAGATCCAAAACAAATTTTTGTTGTGGGAAACACGATAGTTGAGATTGTAAATCAATACATGCCTAAAGGCCCGCGTGCCGGGAATTTTATTGTTGCGGATATCCACAGAAGTGAAAACTTGAAAAGCGTAGAACAATTCAACAAGATTTTGAATTATGTCAACGAAGTCGGAAATCGTTTAAACATGGAAGTGCGATTGGTGAAATTTGCGCGGGCTGTGAGAATGATCGAGGAAAATAATCTGCTGAAAGACAAAAAGCAGATAAGCCTCGTGGGGCCGTATGGTTTTCTGGATTATCTGAATTTACAATACAACGCCTACGGAATAATATCAGATTCCGGGACAAGTCAGGAAGAATGTCCTCTTCTTGGTGTCCCAGTTGTAGTTCCAAGAAAAGCTACAGAACGCCCGGAATCTGTTGAAAACGGAAACAGCATTCTTGTTGGTGAAGAAAGACCTCTTAATAAAATGGTTAATGAAACTATTTCATTTTTTAAAAATTATTCCGTCTCTAAAAAACAACTGAAGTGGCTGGGAGACGGCAGAACATCCGAAAAAATTATCGATATACTAAAAAGGAAACTCTAAAATGAAAAACATTCTTATTGTGGGCGGAGCCGGTTATGTTGGTGGAGCAATAACCGATCTTATTCTTCAGTCGAACTATAATGTTCGTGTGTATGATGCGCTTCTTTACGAAGACTCATTCAGAAAGCCGGTGGATTTTGTTCACGGCGATATAAGAGATCATGAAAAACTTTCTGTGCAGTTGAAATGGGCGGATGCGGTTGTTTGGCTTGCCGCAATTGTGGGTGATGGAGCCTGCCAGTTGAATCCAGAACTGACTAAAGCAATCAATCAGGATTCAATAGCCTGGCTTGCCGATAATTATAACGGAAGAATCGTCTTTATGTCCACCTGCTCTGTTTACGGCGCACAGGATAAGGAGCTTAATGAATCATCACCGACAAATCCTCTATCCCTTTATGCAGAGACAAAGTTAAATGCTGAAAAATACTTAAAACATAAAAATGCAATTATATTCAGGCTTGGAACTCTCTTTGGAGTGGGTGATCTGTATTCAAGAATACGTCTCGATCTGGTTGTTAATATTTTGACAGTGAGAGCGCATGTTGAAGGACAAATCGGAGTTTTCGGCGGAGATCAGTTTAGACCTCTTCTTCATGTTAAAGATGTTGCCCGTGCGGTGCTTATGAACCTTGAAACCGAGCATAAAGGGGTATTTAACCTGGCACGTCAGAATGTACGCATCAGCGATCTGGCTTTCCAAGTTAGAATGCATTTCCCGGATCTGCAGATTGAAACCACAGATATGCCTTTCCAGGATACACGCAATTACAGAGTCTCTGCAAAAAAAGCCGAAGAAGTTTTTGGTTATAAATCAGTCCATTCAATCGACGAAGGAATTGAAGAGCTTAAATATTTAGTTGAAACAAAAAGAATTAAGGATCTTAAGAGCCCCCGTTATTCAAACCAGGCCTACTTAAAAGATCACTACGAAGAATTAATGCTTGCCAAATTTAAAGAAGTTGAGGCGGCATAATGGATATTCAAAATCCTGTGCTGATCAAGGGGGGGCTGGCAGTAGACGACCGCGGCACTGTGAGCTTTGTAAATGATTTCAACTTTGAAGGAGTAAAAAGATTTTACATTGTCGAAAATCACAAGCAGGGATTTGTCCGCGCCTGGCATGCACACCGGAAAGAAGCAAAGTATGTTATGGTTGTCAAAGGATCAGCCGTCATAGGCGCTGTTAAGATTGACAACTGGGAAAATCCTTCAAAAAATCTTCAGGTAAACCGTTTTGTGTTGAGCGAAAAAAATCCTTCGGTCCTCTTTATTCCTTCCGGATACGCGAACGGTTTCATGTCATTAAGTGAAGACGCAAAAATTATTTTTTATTCTACATCGGAACTGAAAGACAGTCTCAATGATGACGTCCGTTACGACGCGCATTATTGGGATATCTGGAAAGTCGAGGAGAGATAAATGGAAAAAGTCTTAGTCGTTGGTTCTACCGGGATGCTCGGCTTTGCCGTAAGCTCTTATTTCAAATCGCATGATTATAATGTTGTGGATATTTCGCGTTCGGAATTCGACATCTCAAGCGATCCGGTCAGCAA
>JAKAMT010000235.1 GCA_021812705.1 Bacteroidota bacterium
TATGATTCCCACGTTAGCGGCATCGCCTTTATCGCCGCTTCTGCCGTGTGCAATATCTTTAAGTTTTATTTTCATGTTACAACTCGAATAATTTAACTTTTGGGTGGACTAATTTCTTTGGAATTAAAGCCGGCCAATAGGCAACAACCTCGCTTGGTTTAGGTCTCCCGCCGGCAAATCCTGTTACGCTTGGCGGACCTGTGAGAATGAGCGGTGCAATCTCTTTGCCGAATCTCTCTATTGAGCTGTAATCATCTCCCCTTACGCTGACCTTCAGGACAATCTCATTGATATTATCTTCTTCCATCTCTGAAGCGAGCGGGCCGTGGCAGGAATTGTATCCCAGGAACTCAGTCCTTATTTCTTCAAATTTCAGATTCAATTTTTGAAGGCGGGCTCTCAAAATTTTATCCGCTGCTTTAGCTTTTGTTAATGCATCGGGCCAGGAATATGTTAAATTACCCGAAGCAGAGTAACCGCTTGAAAACGAACAGGAGACTTTATAAAATTCTGTAGGCGCGTTCCCCTTTATACCGTATACTTTGACACGGTTAGTTGATAATTCTTCCAGACGGACAGAAGAGAAATCAGCTACGCAATCAGGTGTGATGTAATTTTCAGGATCGCCTATTTCATAAACAAGCTGCTCTGCAACCGTTTCGTAACTGACCTTGCCTCCTAAAGAATCGTGTTTTGTTATTATCACTTCACCATTTGGGAAAGCCTCGGCTATCGGGAATCCAATATTCTCAAGCTCCGGCACAGATTTCCAGTCGCCCAAAAAATTGCCCCCGCTTGCCTGTCCGCCGCATTCAAGAATATGTCCTGCAATTGTGCCGGCAGAAAGGAGGTCGAACTGATTTTCATCCCATCCGAATTCATATATCATCGGGGCGAGCGTTAATCCGGTATCTGTTGTCCGGCCGGTTATAACGATATCCGCGCCGGCACGCAATGATTCCACAATAGGCATTGCGCCGAAATAAACATTGGCGCTCAATAGTTTATCTTTTATTTGAGTGACGGAATCGCCCGTCTCCATATTATTCAGATTACATCCGGAAGATATTATCTCATCAATCCGGTTCATAATATCATCGCCTACTACTACGGCTATTTTCAATTTTTTAATTGAAAGTTTTTTTGCAACATCAATTATCGCTAATGCGCAGGCTTCAGGATTCACACCTCCGCCGTTGGTAATAACCTTAATATTTTTTTCGACGCAGACCGGAAGAATTCTCTGCATCAGTTCGGGAATATCGCGTGCATAACCGAGATTCGGATTTTTATTTTTTTGTTTCTGCAGGATTGACATTGTCACTTCGGCAAGATAATCCATTACAAGATAATCCACATCACCAGAAGTGACCTGAGTGTACGGAGCATCAATCAAATCGCCCCAAAATCCCTGTCCGGCCGCTATTCTAATTTTTGATTTCATAGATTCTTTTTTTAATTCAGCTCAAAGTTAATTAAAATTTTTCAAAATGAATTCAGGAACTTTCTCCAGATCATTCCTGGAAGTCACTTTAATCCAATTAATCCGGTTGTCTTTTCTAAACCAGGTAAGCTGCCGTTTGGCATACCGGCGCGTATTTCTTTTGATAAGTTCCACAGCCCTTTCGAAAGTGATTTCATTCTCAAGATAGGAGATAATTTCTTTATAGCCTACTGTATTCAATGAGTTCATTTTTTTCGAATAACCGGAATTAAGGATTTTTTCAACTTCCGCTATAAGCCCGGATTCAATCATTTCATCAACTCGCGATTCGATATTCTTATAGAGAAGTTCACGTTCCCATTCCAATCCGAACTGATAAAATTTTATATCACTTATTTTTTTCTCTTTTTCCTGAGCCTTCCAGATCGGTTCACCGGTTGAATTGAATACTTCCAATGCTCGTATTACCCTTTTCCAATTCTGCGGCAGCATTCTGGATGCACTTACCGGATCAGCATTTTTCAATTTTTCATAAAGTGCTTCATTCCCAAATTTGTCTCTGAGCGCATGCAGCTCGGCTCTGTAATCAGAATCCGGATCTACCGAATCAAAAATTCCGTCAATAAGGGCGCGGATATATAATCCGGATCCGCCCACAACCACCGGAATCTTGGATTTTCCTAAAAGTAAATTAATTTTTTCTAACGCTTCCTTTTCGAAGCGGCTAACATTATACTCTTGATCTGGATCCAGAAGGTTTATGAAATGATGTTTTACTCTTTTTAATTCATCCAAAGTCGGCTTGGCGGTACCGATATCTAATTTTTTATATATCTGCCGGCTGTCTGCGGAGATAATTTCAGACCGTATTCTTTCGCAAAGAGCAATTCCCGCGGAAGTTTTGCCAGAGCAGGTCGGACCCGCAATTACTATTACTTTTCTTTCCATCCCTCTTTTCCGATCAAAGGTACAAACGCAAAGTATGGGACTTCCTTAATATTGAACTGTCCGTCAGAAATCTTTGAAATAATTTGCAGAGTCTGGATTTTTTTATCGCCGACCGGAATTACCATTTTACCTCCGACGGCAATCTGTTTTCTTAAATTTTCCGGAACAGATGGCCCCCCGGCGGTAACAATAATTCCATCATAGGGAGCAAATTCCTGCCAGCCCAGAGTGCCGTCACCCCAGCGGGCGGCAATTTTCAGATTCATTTCGTCAAAAATTTTTACGGCGGATTTGTGAAGATCGTGATGGCGTTCAATAGTAAAGACACGTACTCCCATCGCGTTCAAAATCGCCGCCTGATATCCGGATCCGGTGCCTATTTCCAAAATTTTTTGATTCGGCCGAGGATCTAAAGCCTCAGTCATATACGCCACAGTATACGGCTGCGATATTGTTTGTCCCATTCCTATGGGAAGAGCAACATCTGTATATGCATGCTGCTTCATTATATCAGGTACAAAGAGGTGCCTCTGGACCTTAGCAAAAGCATCCAGAACCCGCTCGTTTTTAATGCCCTTACTTTTAAGAGTTTCAACAAGATCTTTTCTTTCTCTTTCGTACATAATCCCGGAGAGTTTATTTTTATCCGTAAAGATAAAAACTAAAGTGTTAATCTTTTAGTCATAATCTTCGCGGCTCAAAATATATTGGCCAATTTGGACATTTGAAACATGAGAAGCAGCAGATTAATGGTTATTCATTCAGTTAATTAGTTAAAAATCTTAGATTCCGCCCTATCAGGCGTGAAAAGCAGTAAGCAAAAATTTAATGACATAAGATTTGAAATTGCCATTATTTTTTTATGTCACCATATTGATTAGCATGGTCAACAGTATTATATTTGGCACGTAAATTTTGTTCATAAAAAAGTTGTTATGCGGGAATAGTCCGCCGAAGGCGGATTGGTAGAGCGTCCCGACAAGTCGGGACCAAGGTTGATGCCGCGGGTTCCGAAAGAAAGAAGAAAAGTTCATAAAAAATTTGATATGCGGGAAT
>JAKAMT010000236.1 GCA_021812705.1 Bacteroidota bacterium
CTACGAACTATTCACTCTTCACTATTGACTATTCACTGCTTCTACAGCGCCCAATTGACAATCGGGAAAAACGGGAACTGCCCTCCCTGTTTAATAATGTTCACAAGTCCAATTTGCAGTCCTTTTTTCATATTCGCGGCATAATTGACAAATCCAATTTGAACGCCATTTACAGATCCGGCATAATTAACAAGTCCTAATTGAAGTCCCTCGAAGCTGCCGTGATTAATATTTATTCCGGTATCCTGCCAGCCGATAAAATTGGCTTCATTAATTCCGAGAAAGCCGAATTGTACGCCGGTTGAAGTACCGGATGTAGTGTGACTCACTAATCCCCAGTCCAATCCTGTTACGCTTGTATTCTTTCCGTAGATAAGGCTAAGTCTCAAACCGGTAATGGAAGTGTTCTCGCTGAATAACTGAATGGGATTGAATAACGCAAGCTGAACAGGTTTTCCCTGGGCGCTCAGAGTGCCGCATAATAATATCATCACAGAAATAAATTGGAATATCCTCTGCTTCTTCATATTCGTTCCTTTCATTTATTATGAATAAATCTGTGAGTTATAATAATAAATTATAAAGAAAATATATAATCCATAGATTAAATTAATTGTGCCATGCGACACGCGAGATAAAATATTTCCGCATGCAAATTTTTCTCAACTATATTTTATAATTTATAATATCGGTTTGTCAGTTCGAAGTACAATGTTCACGGTTTTAATAATAAACTGGGATAATTTTGTTCCCGCTAAAAAACAGCGGGTAAACTTGGTTATTTGGTCCTTGGTTATTTGGTCCTTGGTTATTTGGTTCTTGGTTGCTCAGTGATCGGTTAATGAAGTGTTCTTTCAATTAGGGGAATTTGTGAATGACATAAATCTGCGGGATTGAACAAAATAGATGATAAATAGTTATTATAGAAATAGCAGTTAAATTTTTTAATATAACGGAGCTTGGAATGGATTATCTTTTCATCATTAACGACCAGCCTTACGGATCAGAAAGACCATATAACGCACTAAGAATGGCAATGCAGATTCAGAAAGATTTTCCTGATAACAGCATAAAGATATTTTTAATGGCAGATGCCGCCTCCTGTGCCTTAAGCAATCAGAATACGCCGAATGGGTATTATAATATTGAAAGAATGATAAAGACTGTTCTAAGCAAAGGCGGCGAAGTGAAGATCTGCGGAAGCTGCGCAGACGCGAGAGGATTAAGAAATCTTCCCTTGATCGAAGGAACAGAGTTGAGCACAATGGCCGAACTGACGAAGTGGACAGTAGAGGCGGATAAGGTGCTGACATTCTGAACAGATATCATTTATAATTGCAGAGTAAATAATTCTTGATAAAGTCGAACTGCAGATATAATTTTACTCAGAAGATTTATTTATTAAAATGCGGGTGTAACTCAGTTGGTAGAGTGTTATCCCGCCATAGGCGGGATGAAAGTCGCGGGTTCTTAAATAATTTATGCGGGTGTAACTCAGTTGGTAGAGTGTTATCCCGCCATAGGCGGGATGAAAGTCGCGGGTTCTTAAATAATTTATGCGGGTGTAACTCAGTTGGTAGAGTGTTAGCTTCCCAAGCTGAAAGTCGCGGGTTCGAGTCCCGTCACCCGCTCAGATGTAAAATATTTTTATAATGTATTGTTTCTCAAGCATAAAAGTTCTATAATTGGTGCGCAAATTTTGATGTTCTTTCAGAATTACCCCTGACGGGGGCTTAGCTCAGTTGGTTCAGAGCATCTGCCTTACAAGCAGAGGGTCGTAGGTTCGAATCCTTCAGCCCCCACTAAAACCTTTGCAAACGCAAAGGTTTTTTATTTTAAAATTCCGCAGATTTGTTTCCAATAAATAAAAGCAGAGGGTCGTAGGTTCTGCCGAAGGCATCCCCTTGGGAGAATCCTTCAGCCCCCACAATAAAATCCTTGTGAATTAATATTTCGCAGGGATTTTTTATTTTAAACTGCAGTAATAATCAAAATATGAACTAATGCATTATTTGGATCTATTGTTTGCAGGATATGAATAAAGTTAAAAGCAATAAAGAGAAATCAACTGAACTTATAATTATGAGCACACTTCTGATTATAAGCTTCTTTTTATGGGATACATATTTTATCTATCCCATTAAACTTTGCGTTGTTTTCCTTCATGAAATAAGTCACGCACTTGCCATTCTGCTAAGCGGCGGTAAAATTATGGGAATGGATATCGGTTTTAATTTAGGAGGCAGATGCATTTCTGAAGGCGGTAATGAAATTGCAATAGCATCTTCCGGATATTTAGGCAGTCTGATTTTCGGCACTCTCCTTTTTATCTCGCCGAATAATAAGAAAGCCGGTTTCTGGATCTTAAATATTATCTCTCTGCTGATAATAATCGTGTCCGTTATTTCAAGTCCAAACGCAGCACTGATAATATTGGCGTTATTACTGGCTGCAATATTAGCGACATCCTCTTTTTATCTTCGCATACCGATAATTTCAATTTTAGTACGAGGATTCGGATTAATCGGTTCTGTGTATGTTCTATATGACATTAAAGAAGACCTTTTCACAAGCGCTGTACAGATCTCGGATGCCTCAATATTGAGCGGAATAATAGACGTACCTGTAATTGTAATTGGATTAGTATGGGCCGTAGTTTCAATATTAATAATATATTCGGCAATGCGGATCAGTTACAAATAATTTGGGGATTTATTCAGAATCTTAATGATTGCCAGGATGCTAATTATTTTTTCCCGGAACATCTTTTACCAGGCTAAGGATACCCAACCCAATCACAAAGAAGATACAGATTGTAAGGATGGCAAAACGCTGTTCGCCCGTTATATAGCTTATATACCCGAAGAGAAGAGGGCCAACTATTGCAGAACTTTTACCGAAAAGAGAATAGAATCCAAAAAATTCGGTCTTTTTTTCAAACGGAGTGAGGCGGCTCATGAGACTTCTGCTTGTCGATTGGGTAGCGCCCATAACACTTCCCGCAAGCAAACCGACTATATAAAAACAGATGCGCGTGATATCGTCAACATTTTTTCCGAATGCAGATGAAAGATTATGCACGACAAAACTGTTCCGGTCGCTCGTAGCGAATGCGAAAAATATTGTTAATATCCAGATCACCAGAGAAAGCACCAGGGATTTTTTTTGACCGAATGAATCAGCCAGCATTCCGAAAATAAGAGAACCAATTATAGCCGTCGTCTGCACTATGAGGAAAAAAACAATAAGCTCCTCCATCGAGAAATGAAGGGTTGTGCTCGCGTAATTTCCCGAAAAGAAAATTATTGTATTAACTCCTTCTATATAGAAGAAGAAAGCAAGGAGAAATAGTGAGAGGTTCCTATAATTTCTGAGATGGGAAACAGTATTGAAAACTCTTTCGATTCCTATCTT